>JBKKDE010000001.1:0-4367 GCA_046708665.1 Candidatus Zixiibacteriota bacterium
CATTAGGGTCGTTCGGTGACTGACGCTCGGGGTCGCGAAAGAAATAACCAAACGCGGCTGCCGCAAGTATGCCGATCACGGCGAAAGTGCCGCCAACGACACGTATCCCAAACAGCCACATCAGGCCACCAACCGCAACAACGGCTAGGGCGGGACCAACAAAGAGCCATCCGTCGCGCGCCATTAGTTCATCCTATTTCTGTGCAAGGGCGCGTTTGAGGATGATGCGTGAGCGTCGCAGGAAGTACCGCACATCAAACAGCTCATCAATATGTTTAGGTGTCAGATGTTTCAAGACAAGCGCATCCGTGCGCACACGATCCTCGAAGGTTGAGTCATCGTCGTCGGAGTGCGCGAGCCGTTGAACGATCGTGTACGCTTTATCGCGCGAGCCGATCTTATCGGCCAGCGCCAACAGCAGCCGTTGCGAGTACACTGCCGAACCGAGGCGTTGCAGGTTCTGCTTCATGCGCTCCGGGTGGACACCGAGCTGCTCCAAAACTTGATCGAGCAGATACAATTGATAGTGAAGCGCAATGGTTGCATCCGGAATCATGACACGCTCGACCGACGAGTGGGAAATGTCGCGTTCGTGCCACAGGGCAACGTTTTCGAGAGCCGGACCAACATAGGCGCGCAACAAGCGTGCAATTCCGCAGATGCGTTCACATAGAATCGGATTGCGTTTGTGCGGCATTGCCGATGACCCGCGCTGGCCGGCGGCAAATCCCTCAGTGAGCTCGCCAGTCTCAGTTCTGTGCAGTAGGCGAATTTCCTGCGCAATCTTTTCGAGCGTGGCACCGATCGCCGCGATGGCGAAGATGTATTCGGCGTGACGGTCGCGCTGCAACACCTGTGTCGAGATGGGCGCGGGACGCAGTCCGAGTTTGCGGCAGACATACGCTTCGACCGATGGATCCAGATGCACGAAGTTGCCAACAGCCCCGGAAATCTTGCCCACTGCGATTGAGTGTATCCCGGCCTTGAGGCGGCGACGGCCGCGCTTGAGGTCCGCGTGCCAGAGGGCGAATTTCAATCCGAGCGAGGTTGGTTCCGCAAAGACGCCATGCGTACGTCCTGCGATCGGCGTGTCGATGTATTTCTTCGCGAGTATGGCGGTGCGCTTAATTCCAGGTTCAAGCGCGTTCAGTAGAATCTCCCCTGCCTGGACCATCCGGACAGACAGTGCCGTGTCGACGACGTCCGAGGAAGTCAGACCAAAGTGGAGATATTTTTCGTCGTCGCCGAGATGGCTGCCAACGTCTTTCGTGAAGGCGATGACATCGTGGCGGGTTTCCTGCTCGATTTTCTCGATCCGCTTGACATCAAATTTCGCCCGTTTGCGCATACGGACGGGCGCGCCTTTGGGAATCAGCCCCATCTGCGCCAACCGTTCCGAAGCTAACAGCTCGATGTCGAGCCAGACGCGGAATTTGCTCTCGTCCGACCAGAGTTCACCCATCTCCGGTCGTGTGTAGCGATCTATCATCGGATGCCCCCGAAGTCGATCACGACCGTGCGGCCGCTTTCTGTTTGTCCTTTGACAGCTTCTGCCAATCGCGGGTGAATGCCGCATTCCCAAGATCGGTCAGTGGATGCTTTATAATCTGGTGAAGTATCTTGTGCGGGATGGTGGCGACATCGGCACCGCGCAGTGCGGCTTCGATGACGTGTAAAGGATGCCGGATCGAAGCTGCCAGCACTTCGGTCGAGAGTGCGTAATTGTCGAAGATAGTGACCAGTTGGCTGATCAATTCCATGCCGTCCTGGCCCACATCGTCCAGTCGCCCGACAAATGGCGAAACAAACGTCGCACCGGCCTTAGCAGCGAGCAGACCCTGAGTAGCGTTGAAGATCAGCGTGCAGTTGGTGTTGATCTCGCGCTCAGTCAATTGGCGAATTGCCTTAAGCCCTTCGGCGGTCATCGGGACCTTCACGACGATGTTCGGGGCTATGGCGGCCAAACGAACACCCTGCTCGACCATGTCCTCCGAGTGTTCGGCGACTACTTCGGCCGAGACCGGCCCCTTTACAATGGTGACGATTTCGTGCAGGATATCATCGAAACTGCGTCCTTCTTTCGACACCAACGACGGATTGGTGGTGACGCCGTCGAGTATGCCCCAATCGTTGGCCTCGCGAATTTCATCCACACTGGCCGTATCCAGAAAGATCTTCATGCTTCCTCCCTTTCATTCATTTACGTAAGAAAGCGGCGCGACCCGCCGCGATTCAATCGAAATCGCCAGGGATCCCGATGCCTGGAGGGTAAACGACCTCCTCCAATGTCAGCCCGTGTGGCGGAGCGGCGTCACCGCAACGCTCCACCTGACCGGTTCGTAGAATCTCTGATACCCGCTCGCAATCCCATCGTCCGCGTGCGGCGGAGACAAACGTGCCCACCAGCAGACGAACCATTTCATGCAGGAAACGGTCGGCACGGACTGTATACGTGAGCAAGGGCCCCGACTGCTGCCATGAAGACTCCATCACGTGGCAGCGGTTGTTTACGCGCATCGAGTTCGCCAGACAGAAACCACGAACGTCATGCTCGCCCATCACGAGGTCGGCACAGGACTGGAGAACGGAGAAGTCCAGTTCATCATAAATTTGCCACTCCCGGTCGCGATCGAACGGCCAATGACCAAGCCGGACGCGATAGTGGTAGCGTCGGCTGCTGGCGGAATAGCGGGCATGAAACGAGTCTGCGACCGGGTGGAGATTCAGTGCCGTGAGATCTTCAGGAAGTGCGACTTGCAGCCGACGGAGCAACTTTTTCGAGTCAATTGGCGCTGCTTGATCGAAGTGAGTTGGCATAATTGTCGCGTGCACTCCGGCGTCGGTCCGGCCCGCGCCGACGACTGACACTTCGGGTGACTCTCCGAGGAGTCGGGCAATCCATGTTTCCAGTTCGCCTTGCACGGTCCGTAGTCCCGGCTGCCTCTGCCAGCCATGAAACTCGGCTCCGTGAAATGCGACGTCCAGGCGATAGCGCATGGTTTTTAGTGTACTCGCAGGTAGATCCAGAGCGCCCAACCCATCGTTAGGATCGTGAGCGCGAGGTAGTCGGTCGCAGTAAGGCACAGAGAGCGAACGGTGGCCGGAATTCGATTGGTGTCGAACCCGCGTGAGGTCAGGACGATCGCCATGCTGTCGCTGCGTCTTAGCGCCGATGCGAACATCGGCAGGGCCAACGCGGGAAAGGCCCTCCATGTTCTGACCGGCACGCCGCGCGAACGCTGCGCCATAACAATCAAGCGTGATTCCTGGAGCAGGCTCGGGATCATGCGCGTCAGAAAAAAAGCCAGATAAAAGAAACTGGTGATTGGCACTCCGAGATGGCGCAGAGGCAGGAGCAGGCCGGAGATCCCGGTGGCGAGTCCGAGTGGTGACACGGAGCGAAGCAAGACGATTGACAAGAGTAACAGCGCTACAAGCTTGGCGGCCATGGCCACGCCGAGCTGAAGTGCGTCAATTGCGATCCTGACGCCAATCAGAGAGACAACGTTCCCAGATGCCGTCGGCCCGAACAGTCCATAGAAGAGGATCGTCAGAGCAGCGGCAACGAGGACCCAGAGCAGCATCGACCCAACACTGAATCCGGCATTCTGCGTCTTGCCGTGTCGCGTCGGAAGAAGCGCGAGCACGAGCAGGATTGCAACGCTCATGAGAAGTGGGACGAGAGCAGTCGATGTGCTAATCCACACCGCGGCTGAGACAAAGCCGACTATCCACTCACGCGGATCGCAGGGCTGCTGGTGCAGCGAAGGCACGGCAGATGACTCCGATTTGGTTTTGACTGGTGGTGTTGCGGCCATCGACATTCAGTTATAATACATCCGATGGGCACCCAAAAACACCAGCGGAGAATGGTCACGCCTTTGTGGCTCACATGGTTTGATCCCAGGATGTCGGCAGCGGATGACCGACCGTTTCCGGGACTGGCTGCCACGTCCCTCTTTTGGATCATTGCCGGGATCGCGTTTGCCATCCGCACGGTTGTATTGCTGCAACTGTCTGGGAATCATCCTGCCTTTGATCAGCCGATCGTGGATTCGCGCTGGCACTATCTCTGGGCTCAACAAATCGCGAATGGCGACTGGCTGGGCGATGGTGTCTTCTACAGAGCCCCTCTATATCCGTATTTATTGGCTCTGTGGATGAAGATTTTCGGTGATGGGTTATGGCCGATTCGGTTGATGCAAGCATTCGTCGGTGGGATCACGGCCGGGCTGACGTTCCTTATTGGAACGAAGGCGTTTGGACGCACAGTCGGCATAGTCGCGGGGTTGATCACGGCGTTCTATGGGACTTTTGTTTACTACGAAACAGAACTGTTGATCGAAGTAATCGCTGTGCCTCTGGGG
>JBKKDE010000002.1:0-4680 GCA_046708665.1 Candidatus Zixiibacteriota bacterium
AGATGCTGGGAGATGTTAGAAACGGTGGTCCCCACTTCGGCGGCGAGGTCCTCGACAGTGCGTTCTCCTTGGGCGAGCAGGTCTAGAATTTCCAGACGACGTGGATTCGAAACGGCACGACCTACACGTGCGAACTGTGCGTACAGCTCTGACTTGTAGATCTCGAATCGTCTGGCCGCTGTTGGCATAAGTATTAAAGTTATTACTTAATTATAATCACAACCCTGATACGCCCGTCGAAAGTTTCCGTTTGCTCGTTACGCAGTCGCGAATGTCAATACTGTGAACGTGTTGTACCGCAGTGTGTTACGCGAAGACTCCGGGGCGCGCTCTGTCACAGGGCATTCTACATCCTTCTTGCCCGTGTTCGGGTTGACTTGGACTGTCATCCTCTAAATATTCAAGCCAAAATGTCCAATTGGCTTATATTGAGCGAAGTCATCTTGGCTGGGTTTCCGCAGAGCAGTAACGGTCGGCAATTAAGGGGCATTTTCATTGAATAGATGTCAGGTATTTCGGGATCGTTCGCGGCTCTCGATTTCCGCGCTGGCGTCGATCCTCGGGATCTTTGTAGCGCTTGGCCACTTCGCGCCGACTCTGGCGTTGGCTCAAGCTGTTGACTGGCTGCCCGACATTATCATCCGCGAGTCTGACCTCTACAATAATGATATCGTGACAACTGTGACTCCCGGGCGCACGCACCTGAGATTCAATAACTCAACAGCCAATGTCGGCCTGGGGCGCCTTCACTTGATTGGTACTCTTCCGGCGCTTCCTGACGGCTCACAACTGGTCATGCAGCGGATCTTTCGCGACGACGGGACATTTTGGGACGATACATCGGGTTCCTTCCTCTACCATCCAACGCACAACCACACACACTTCGAAGATTGGTGCGCGTATCGATTGCGGGAAGTACTGCCTGGGGGGGGAGTCGGGGATATCGTAGCCGAAGGTACAAAAACCAGCTTCTGCATTCTGGATCTTGGTACGTACAGCAGCTCTTTACCCAACTACAATCCCGATCCATACTACCCCAATTGCGGGTCATCCATTCAGGGGCTCTCGGTTGGCTGGTTTGATCTGTATTCGAAGTCGCTTCCGGGGCAGAACATCGACATTACAGATCTCCCCGATGGACAATACTGGCTCGAGGCCGAAGCCGATCCCGTGGACAACGTGCGAGAGTCAAATGACTCGAACAACATTACACGCGTCAAGGTGTCGATCGGTGAGGGATCAACTATCGCCCTGGATGCCTTTGAGCCCAACGATTCGATACCCCAGGTGCTCGGTCATTTAGAAGGCGCTCAAAATAGCAGCAACATGGGTCCCGTCGGTCCACGCATCGTCGTAACAGATCTGTCGCTTCACGCAGAGGCGAACAAGGACTACTTCCGTTTCTACTGCGCCGGGCCCGGAACATCGGCGGACACGGTCCGTATCGACTTCCTTCATGCCGCTGGTGACCTGGACATGCGTCTGCGTGATCACAATGGTGTGACATTGGTCACTGCCGAAGGATCGATTAACCGGGAAATTATACTTCTCACCAACCGCCCCGCGGGTTGGTATTACTTGGAAGTCTTCGGCTACCAAAACGCGCTCAACTCGAACTATACGCTGACAATCAATCCTCCAGCGAACACAGCGCCCACTATTACCGTGAGCAATCCACCCACGGGAATCAGCCAACGCGCTCACGGATTCGAGAACTACATGGCGACTTGGGTTGCCGCGGACAGCAACAGTGATCCAACCTGGGTCACGGTGTATCTGAACACAACCGCGGATCTTGACGGGAACGAGCTAATGCTCGAGGCATCTTATCACACATTGGGTGCAGACGGATACCACATCATTAACTCCGCAGCGGTCTCGCCGGGATTGTATTGGGTGTATTGCGAAGTCACCGACGGTGGCCAGGTGAGCGGGGATTGGTCCGACGGCCAGATCGAATTCCTGACCAGTTTCGATACCGACGCCGACGGTGTATATGACTACTCTGACAATTGCATCGGCTGGGCTAACCCGACACAGGAGCCGGGTTGCGTCCATCATGGTGACCCTCAAGCCAATGATGTAATCGATATCTTTGATGTCGTGATTGTGATTGAAATCGCGTTTCGCGGTGGAGAGGCCATCGTCGACCCGGATTGCCCGCATGGGTTGATTGGCCGCACAGATGTCGATTGCGACGGCGCGACCGGTATTCTCGATGTTACGCTGTTGATCGATGCCGCATTCCGAGCGGGAAGTTCAGAGTTCTGCGATCCGTGCGCGTGCACGTCGTATCCCTCCGGTTGCCCGTAGCAAGAATCACCCCTACCGTTTGCTCAATGCGGCGACTCGGCGACCGTTGGTTTGCGGCCTATTGGCCGTGACCGTGCGACCCCGGCTTAACATGAAGTCCATTCGGAAGCAGCCCAACTTCCACAGAATCGGTAACCGTCAGTGAGCCGCCGTCTCGACGGATCTCATACACCCAGCCGGGCGTCGCAATGCTTGTTCCGTTGTTTGCGGTCGCATAGATGTACTTCTCGTCCGATGTCGCGGTGATTCCGAATGCGATGTCGTGCTGAAAGACCGCTTCCTCGTAGGAGCCATCAGTGACATCCACCAACAAGACACTGTTCCCGTCCTGCGTTGTAATAGCAAGATATCTGTCCTCATCCATGAGGATGCACAGTCCGAGTTGGTAGTTCGTCGATGCCCCGGAACGATTCACGTAGGGAACAAGAATCGTATCAATCGTCTGGCGGTTGATGAGGTCGACGACGAAAATCGCCGATTGACCCGCCCACTTCGTCTTGCGACAACAGACATACGCCAGCGAATCATCGCCCGCGATCGCGATGCAATAGGGGGAGAGGGCCGGTTGACCAAAAGGAGCCGGATCGTCGGGATCGATCCTGACGTTGACGATATTGTTCTCCGGATTTCCGTTTGGATAATAGTATGTTAGCTCGTCAGATCCAGTGTTCACGAGAACGACCAACTCGCCGTCGGATGTCTGGTTGATGAAATGGGGCTGTGATCCACATGTGATTGAGTCAACGACACCCAAGTCCTGTGCATGCAATGTGTACATCTTTGTTCGTTGCGTGATATCCTGACCAAAATCGGTGACATACACATGCTGCGCATCCGGCGATGTCGAGACCCCCGTAAAGAAATGCGCGATTGTGCTTGTGGCCACGTGGTCATTGGTCTCGACCTTGTACTTGTGAACGAATCCGCCTTGAATCCGGCTCACGACAAAGTAGTAGATGTGCGCCTCATCGAAGTGCAAGTGATGCGGGGACGGGCTGGCCATTGGAATATCCGGTTCGTGGCGGTCCAAGCCAGGGACGTTGTAAATCGAAAGTGTGTTCGACTTTTCGTTCAGAATGTAGAGTTCCTCTTGCGAGACTACCTGCGGATCGTCGTCGGAGCAGGCGAGAAGGATGGCGGCACCCGCCGAAAGGCAAAGGGCACTGATCAGGGACTTGAGCATTGTTGACTTGAGCACAGCTACGTTCTCCTCGAGAGGGTGTGACATCCTGCGAAAGATACTCCGGTCTACGCCGCGTGTAAACCAAGACGAGTCGCATAGCCTGAGACCCGCGGGCTCATCTCTTACAAACCACCGATCGCGACAAAGAGTTTCGCGCACGACTGGGAATGGACAGCGACCGCAGAATTGGCCATAGACTCATGCACGCCATGGGCTTGGGGATACGAAGGAAGGCAGTCCAAACTCATCGTCCGGGCGCGGTCACAAAGTCATGAGCAATCGACTCCCGTACGGACACAGCCTACTTGTTCTCGAGACTTTCGTACAACATCAGCGTATTGCCGTCGAGATCGTAGAATGTCGCGAGTTTGACCATACCATCATATGTACGAGTTGGACCGTCGAAACGGACTTTCATCGATTCCAATTGCTTGCGCGACGCTTCGATATCAACGACACCCCAGACCAGCGTCGCGTTTCCACCTTCGGATTTCTTTTTCTCGACCTGCCCGAGGCCGACATTTACTCGGGCCACCGGGGACGACAGTTCACACCATGCGAGGGCTTCGACTTTGTACAAGAGTTTGAATCCGAGTACATCCTGATACCATGCGATAGCCGCATCGAGGTTGGCTACGTCAAGTGAGCATGTGAGCCCGCCATCGTATCCGAGTGTTGTCGCCATGTTTTTCCCCTTTCGATTGTTGTGGTGACACGCCAATATGTTCATGTGGTACGGAAAGTATACTTGCTTTGTTTCTGAGTCAATCGGATATTCGGCGTAATGAAATCGCCGGTCACAGTCGCAGCCCTGTTCCACCATCGTTGGGCCGTGCCGCTCCTCGCGGAGCTTCATCGCCGGCAGGGAGAGCGGTTTGCCTATCTGGCTCACAAATTTGGAGTTAGCCGCGAGACCCTGTCGCAGACACTCTCCTATCTGATCAGGAGGCGTTGGGTAAAGCGAAATCCCGGTTACGGACACCCGCTTCGTCCGGAGTATATCCTGACGGCCAAGGGGGAGTCGCTCGGCTCTGCGTGTGTTCGGTTGGATGACTTGATGCGCGAACTCGATGACGTCGATGTTGGTCTGCGTAAATGGGTATATCCACTCCTTCAAGCGATCGCACATGACCCCGCTCCCGCTCGTTTCTCCAGTCTGAGGCATGCTATCGCCGGACTAACAC
>JBKKDE010000003.1:0-4535 GCA_046708665.1 Candidatus Zixiibacteriota bacterium
AGGCTCGCCCTCGCAGTGACGATTGGCTACTAATGAGTTCAGCGATCATACCACCTGTCTTTGAAATCTTGCGCTCCATTTGCGGCGCGGATTTTGTCCTCACCGTCCGTGCCGATCTCGAAATCCACGGCGCCGATGAGACCGAGGATTTGTGTTTCCCGCCTGAGGTTGTTGTCCTGCCGCGTACGACTGCGCACGTGCAGGCGATCATGAAGCATTGCTCTGCTCGCAAACTGCCCGTGACACCACGTGGCGCGGGGACTGGGCTTTCCGGGGGGGCGTTGCCGGTTAATGGCGGTGTGTGTTTGTCTCTGGCGAAGATGAACCAGATTCTTGAGGTCGATACTGAGAATCTGGTCGCGGTGGTTCAGCCGGGTGTGATTACGCAGGTGTTGCAGGAAGCGGTGGAGGCAAAGGGGCTTTTCTATCCGCCGGACCCTGCGTCACGTGGCTCATGCATGATCGGTGGCAATGTCGCCGAATGCGCAGGCGGGCCGCGTGCGCTGAAGTATGGTGTGACGAAAGACTATGACCTCGGTGTCGAGGCGGTGCTTCCGAATGGTGATGTCATACGTTGGGGCGGCAAGCTGCTCAAGAATGTGACGGGGTACAACCTCGCACAGCTTCTCGTCGGCTCGGAAGGCACTCTCGCAATCGTGACCGAAATCACGATGAAGCTGATCCCGCTTCCGAAAGAGCGCGTGATGATTGTCGCGCCGTTCGATGACGGCGAAGCCGCCGCACGTGCCCTGACCAAGATCTTCATGAACCGTCACTCGCCGTCTGCGGCTGAGTATCTCGAAGGCGCAGCGGTGCGTTGCGCGGAGAAGAAATTTGGGAAGTCGTTCCCGCAATCCGATGCCGAAGCGCACCTTCTTCTCGAACTGGATGGTAATGACCGTGGTGTCCTCGAACGCGAGGCAGAACTCGTCGGCGAAATTTGCCTGAATGAAGGTGCGCGCGATGTGCTCATCGCCGATGATCCACAGAAAGTCGCCGACATCTGGCAGATGCGCCGTGGTATCGGCGAGGCGGTGAAATCAGTTTCAGTCTATAAGGAAGAAGATACCGTTGTCCCGCGCGCGAAATTGCCGGAGTTGGTACGCGTCGTGCGCGACATTTGCGCCAAGCACAAACTGACCGCCATCACTTACGGTCATGCCGGCGACGGCAATCTTCACGTCAACATTCTCAAGATGGAGTTGTCCGACGAGGAATGGGAAGGCCGGTTGCCCGGAGCGATCACAGAATTGTTCGAACGAGTGGTGGCTATGGGCGGGACAATCTCCGGCGAGCACGGTATCGGCTGGGTGCAGAAGCATTACATGCCGATTGCAGTCACTCCGGTCGAGTTGGCATTGATGAGACGCATCAAGCTCGCATTCGATCCGGATGGTATATTGAATCCGGGGAAAGTATTTCCCGACGAGACGAGCGCTATGTGAGGCGGGCAAAAAAGGTTGCTTCGTCGTCGCAAAGACCGCTCCTCCTCGCAATGACGGCTGGGCCAGCCGAGAATTTATAACCGTCATTGCGGGCGAAGCAACCTTTGTTTAATCCCGAGGTCCCAGATGCCTGACTACCAGTTCAAACATCACTTCTCGGTTGAAGAAGCTAACGATCTGCTGCCGCATGTGCTTTCAGTCTTTGAACGAATCCACGCCATTGGCGAGGACCTCGATAAACACCAGAAGGCGCTCGACAAGATCCACGACCGCGCTCCCGGCAACGGCGGCAGCAAGAAGAGCCAGGAATTGCTCGCGTTGTCGGAATCGATCACGCGTCTCATGCAGGGATTGGAATCGAAAGGCATCATTGTCAAAGACGTGCAAACCGGCTTGATCGATTTCCCGCACATACGCGAGGAACGCGAGGTCTTGCTCTGTTGGAAGATGGGGGAGAAGAAGGTCGGGTTCTGGCACGAGTTGGAAACCGGATTTCGCGGCAGGCAGCCGCTTTGATCAGCGGATTAACACAATCACTCGCGACGATTGCCCACTCGACGTTTTCATCCTGCAGATGTAATGCCCCGATGCCGCGTGTGCTCCCTGCGCGTCGCGTCCATCCCAACTCACCTCGGCATCACCAACACCGTAGTTCGCCGATGTCAGTGTATGAATGCGACGGCCGAGAATGTCGAAGATGGCAATTTCGACATGCGATGGCTCTTCCAGCCGGAACGGTATGCGAGTTTCTGGATCGGAATAGGCGACGAATGGGCTTGGCTTATTTTGCCCCAGTGAGAAATTGAATCCTTCGGGCGGCTCGACCGATGCTGTATCCACAATGAAAAGTACAGGAATCGCAATCGGCGAGTTTTCTGCCAGCTCAGATGAGACGATGATTGTATCCCGGTACTCTCCCGGGATGAGGAAGAACGGATCTGCATTGATTGCAGGGAAGGATGGCGTACGGCCCGCTGAGGGGGTCACATCGAGCCAACTGGATGACCAGGTTGTCGACCAGTCGAAGTCGATAAAGCTCGTCGATTGTATGCTGATTGTCTGACGCACCGGCAATGGATCTCCGGTCGCGCCTCTAACGGTTGCCAAGAACGGGTTCACGGTCATCGTAACCGCCGCTGGATTGCCGATGGTCACACGCCCCGGGTATACAGATGGCGCGATCAACTGGCCGTCGAAGGTTGACCAATTGACCCAACGCAACGGTTGCCCGCCGCCACTGACGTGATAGACAGAGTCAATGAACGCGTACTGATCCTGCGCCGAGCTACGTACACTAAAGTGCAGGGTTGCAATTGAACCGTCGCCGCTGGGAATCCACCCGGTCTGTCCCGGAATCAAACTGCGTATAAAAGTCACCGCCGAGAATCGTTCTGCAAAGTTAGTTTGCTGGTAGATGACCCGTATGTCTCCCTGCCAACGATCCGGAATGACGACTATCGAATCGAACAAGATGTCGGGTGAAGTCCAACGAAAGGGCACTGTCGCGCCACCAAGAATTGTGTCGTTCTCGATCAACATCTCGACTGAAAACCTTCCACCCGGAGAAACCGAAGCAGAGCTAAACCGCACCGCATTTTCCGCGCGCGGTTCGATCGAGAGCGCGACGACGAGAAGGAATGTGAGGAAGAAGTACCGTTTCATAACCACGCTGTGTACACCCTGGTGACCCAACCCACCCTTATACGCGCCAAGTCGCGGATTTGACACTCCCGCGACGGTTGACACGGGGTGAAAATGCGGGTTTATTGCGCGTCTTACGGCGAATTGTGTCCACAGCTTACGATAGGTCATTGGGAGGAAAGAGGATGGAAAAGCAGCTAATCAAGTATGACGTCAAGGACGGCATCGCGACGATCATGATGTCCGACCCGCCGGCCAACACCTACACGCACGAGATGATGTGCCAGATGGACACCGCCATCCTCAAGGCGCGTTTCGACGACAATGTCCATGTGATCGTCCTGACCGGCGAAGGGGAGAAGTTCTTCTCGGCGGGCGCCAATATCCGCATGCTCTCCGAGGTCACGCCGCAGTTCAAGTACTACTTCTGCCTGCATGCCAACGAGACCTTGAACCGTCTGGAGCAGACTCCCAAGCTTGTGATCGCCGCGCTTAACGGCCACACTGTCGGCGGCGGACTCGAAATCGCCATGGCGGCGGACATTCGCATTGCCAAGAAAGAGGCTGGCAAGATCGGCCTGCCTGAAGTCACACTCGGTGTGCTTCCCGGGACCGGAGGTACGCAGCGTCTCGGACGTTTGATCGGCAAATCGAAAGCGATCGAGATGATGTGCACCGGCCAGACATTCTCGTTCGAGGAAGCGCTTGATTGGGGCATCATCAATCAGCTCTTCGACCGTGAAGATTTCATGGACAATGTCTACGCCTATGCCCGCCAGTTCGCGCCGCCGAACAAGGCGTCGAAGGCCGTGGGGCGAATCAAGCGCGCCGTGCAGTCGGGCTGCGAGGTGCCGTTCTCCGAAGGGCTCGCGATTGAGCGCGAATTGCAGCAGCAGCTTTTCCAGTCGTCCGACGCCAAGGAGGGTTTGGCGGCCTACGTGGAGAAGCGTGTACCGAAGTTCGCGGGGGCCTAAATCGGATGTCAGTGGCTCAGGCTTTCAGCCTGTGCTCGCGGGCTGAAAGCCCGCGCCACCGATCTCCCGAACTCTGTCAATTTCCCAGGGCGCACCCACGTGCGCCCTTTTCTTTTGCCATCACTTGCTGGCCCCAGTAAGTATAACCTAGTACAACAAGTACACATTCAAACGGAGGGGTAATGCCTGTGACTCACAAGACCAAGAACGATCTCCCCAAGTCCACGCGCGAAAAAGTCGTCGCGTTGCTCAATGCCCGTCTGGCCGACTCCGCCGATCTTATGATGGCCGCCAAGCAGGCGCACTGGAATGTCAAAGGTCCGAATTTCCAGCAACTGCACGAGCTCTTCGATGCGGTCTATGCTCTAGTCGCCGGACATGTTGATCTGATCGCCGAACGCGCCGTGCAGCTCGGCGGCCAAGTTGACGGAACACTGCAAACGGCGGCGAAGAACACATCGCTTAAGCCATACTC
>JBKKDE010000004.1:0-2726 GCA_046708665.1 Candidatus Zixiibacteriota bacterium
ATCTTGGTCATAGACGAAGCAAGCCAGTGCGATATCGCATCGGCCATCCCCCTCCTGTTTCGTTCACGCCACGTTGTCGTCATCGGAGACCCGAAGCAATTACGACATATCAGTTCACTCCCGCCGAAGCAAGACGCGTTGCTCCTTGAAAAGCATGGACTCATACATGAGTACCCGAGTTGGAGCTACTCATCATGCTCTATCTTTGATTTGGCCAGAAGTGTTTCTGCAAGCTCTGAAAACTTTCACGACTTGCGCGATCATCATCGTTCTCATGCTGACTTCATCGAGTTCTCTAACCGATACTACTACGACGGTCGCCTTCGAATTGCGACGCGGTATGACAGGCTTCAACCGCAACATCGGGGAGAACCAGTGGTTCGGTGGGTCGACGTTCCAGGTAACGTCATCCGACCGGGGACCGGTAGCGCCGTCAACGAACGTGAGGCGAGAGCCGTCGTGGCGGAGATCGATCGTTTGTTAACACAGGGGTATAGAGGCAGCTTAGGTGTAGTGACTCCGTTCAGAGCCCAAGCGAATAGAATTCGTGAGTTGGTGCAGCAGCATCAAACACTGTCATTGAAGACACCGGAGCACGACTTTTTGGCTGAAGTCGCGCACAAGTTTCAAGGTGACGAACGCGATCTGATGATCTTTTCTCCGGTCGTAGCCAAAGGCATAACAGATGGGGCGATCCGATTCCTGAATGGAAATGGAAATCTGTTCAACGTTTCGATTACTAGGGCGAGGTCTGCACTCATAGTCGTCGGTGACCGGACCGCCGCCGCAACTTCAGGCGTCGATTATCTAGCGCGATTTGCGGAGTATGCAGATAGCCTCGAGAGCAAACGAACGCGCGTGCCGGACGAATTTCGGACAGATATCGGGCCACAGTATCCATCCGTTTCGAACCCCGATAGAGTCTCAGAATGGGAGCATCTGTTTTACCGTGTACTCTACAGCGCGGGGTTGCGGCCAATCCCACAGTACAGTGTCGAAATGTACCTGCTTGACCTAGCACTAATCGATGGAAAGCGACGTCTAGACATCGAAATCGACGGCGAGCGATACCACCGAGACTGGAACGGCGAGTTGTGTCGGCGAGACCAGTTGCGCAATCAACGTCTGATGGAACTCGGCTGGGACGTCACTCGATTCTGGGTGTACCAACTCAGGGATGACATGGAAGGATGCGTTCGCAACGTAATGGCATGGGCAAAGAAATCCTGAGCGAAGCGGAATCTCACTCCTCCCGCAACCGCCCCGGCATCAACGCCTCAACCCGAAACCTCGTCCCAAGGTACCGATCCCGCCACCTGGGATTCACGCGATCCAAGAGCAGCCCCTCTCCCGCCCCGAAGGGATAGAAGGCCACGCGCCGCTGTTCCGTCAGATTCGCCGCCGCAAGCTGTGACATGATCCCTCGGTGAATCTTCTCGGCAACAGCCGCGAACGACGTGAAGTCTGGCAGAGCGGCGAATTCTTTGCTCGGCTCGTAAGTTGCCGCCGCGATCGACACAGTCCGATGCTCGACATACTGGACGATTCCCTCCTGCCAAGCCAGGTGCCTCACAGCTTGCTGTGAGTAGTTCACCGACACGTGTGCACTGAGCCGGGAGTCGATCTGCGCCGGGAAACCAATCCCTAATATTAGGCGCCCGATCGCAAGCGAATGTGGCACATGCGCATTGTAGTAGGGTGCGTGCGCTTTTTGCGCGCACCGGTTCCTGCTGCGGTGGAAAACGCGGTGCTACTCAACTGAAGACCCCGATTGATCAACACTCTTGTAAAGACTCCAAGCTTTTGTCTTTGGAATTCGCTCTTTGAGGTATCGTATTACATGTGTTTCCGCACTTTGCCGCAACAACTTACGACATTTTTCACAACCCCTTAAATTCTCAGCGAACCATCCCGCCGTTCGTGAATACAATCCTTCTAGACCACGGATACCCGTGGCGTCGTATCGCACAATAACATCTCAGCTCGAAGCACATCGCACGCATCGTCTGACATCGTGGCAAAAAATGAAAGCCGATGTACGCGCCTCCGTGTCGTGATATAGGAGCGTCTACCGGAATCGAGGAAGCAGACTTGCCTCCACCAGAGGAGCGGTCGTGCCTGCCGATGCCGGACAGAAGGGAGAACACAATGCACAAGTCTATTGTGGCAGCGAGTACCGTCGCGCTCGTCCTCTTATCAGGATGCGGTGCCGAGGAGAAACGACTCGAGGGCGAATTGTCGTTGGCTACTACGCGTGTCGCCGAATTCGAGCAAGCAGTCGCCCAGACCGGCATGCGTGCCGACTCTCTGGCCAACACACTTAGCATCGCCGAGCAGAATGCCCAGCGTGTGCGCGACAGTCTGGCCGACTCGCGCGAAAAGCTCCACGCCGCGGTCGTCAAGTCGCAACGCACCGAAGCAACATTGCAGAAGGAACGGGATGCGCACCGCGTTGTGCTCGAAAACGCCAACCAAGTCCGCCTGACGCTGGAAAATGATGTCAAGGAACGCAACGCGATGGTGGCCAGTCTCGAGACACAACTATCAGTCGCCGTGACCGAATCCGACCGGATTCGTGGTCAGCGCGACAGTGTCCTCGCTTTCGTGGAAGACCTGAAACCATGGTACGACTATTACAAGAAGGACTCCGGCCGCAATTGGGCCAAGAAGCTTGTCGGCGCGGGACGCTCCAAGAAACCGACTACGGTTGAGCCCGCCTTCCAGCC
>JBKKDE010000005.1:0-5053 GCA_046708665.1 Candidatus Zixiibacteriota bacterium
GGCCTTAACAGCGCAAACACGCAAGGTGCCGCGCAGCTTATTGACCACCAACGTGGCAAGGGCCTCGCCCTCGACATCTTCAGCGATGACGAGCAGCGGACGCCCGAGCTGGGCAACCTTCTCCAACAAGGGGAGCATGTCCTTCATCGTGGCAATCTTCTTGTCGTGAATGAGAATGACCGGCTCGTCGAGCACGGCTTCCATGCCATCCGGATCGGTCACGAAGTACGGAGAGATATAGCCACGGTCAAACTGCATACCCTCGACCAGATCAAGCGTGGTCTCGGTCGACTTGGCCTCTTCCACAGTGATCACGCCATCCTTACCAACCTTGTCCATCGCCTCGGCAATGAGATCGCCGATGGTGTGATCGTTGTTGGCGGAGATGGTCGCCACCTGGGCGTATTCCTTCTTCGACGGCACATCAATCTTGAGCTTCTTCAGCTCTTCGACGATCGCGGCAACGGCCTTGTGCACGCCGCGCTGCAACGCCATCGGATTGGCACCGGCGGTGACATTCTTCAGACCTTCGCGATAGATCGCCTGAGCGAGAACGGTCGCGGTGGTGGTGCCGTCACCGGCCACATCGGAAGTCTTGGAAGCAACTTCCTTCACCATCTGCGCACCCATGTTCTCAAAATGGTCTTCCAGCTCGATTTCCTTGGCAACCGTGACACCGTCTTTGGTGACAGTCGGCGCGCCAAATTTCTTGTCGATGACAACATTGCGTCCCTTGGGACCCAAAGTCACCTTGACCGTGTTGGCCAGGGTATCGACCCCACGGCGTATCTTCTCACGGGCTGCCCCGGAGAACTCCAGCATCTTAGCCATTCGTCATGCTCCTTCGTTTATCGTTTGCTTCTTCTTTTGCGACCTGAAAAACTTCTCGATCCGTCATTCCAAGTCCCGACGCTCTCTGGCGGGGCTTGGAATCTTTGTGGCTTTTGTTTCTCTTAGTTCTTGCCGTTGCCGACCACCGCGAGAATGTCCGCCTCGCGCATGATCAAAAAATCATCCATGCCGATCGTGACCTCAGTGCCGGAGTACTTACCATACAGCACACGGTCGCCCTTCTTCACTTCCAACGGGATCAGTTTGCCTTCATCGGTCTTGCGGCCCGAGCCAACTTCGACCACTTCGCCTTCCATCGGCTTTTCCTTGGCGGTATCCGGAATGATGATTCCACCCTTTTTCACTTCTTTTTCCACATCGAGCGCCTTGATGACCACGCGGTCAGCCAACGGCTTTACATTGATGGACATTGCTTCTTCCTCCGTCTGTGCGGCCCGACTACGAGGAGTGATGGGCCGCGATTTATTTAGTTGTGGTTAGTTGTGACTATCTCCATTGACCCTTCAAATACGCTGTTCGCTACCGCCTGTTAGCACTCAACCGTATCGAGTGCTAACAAGTGATGCCCGATTATACGCAAGTCGGGCAGGCAGATGCAAATTTTTCAGGGGTAAGTCGGGAATTATTTCACGAAGCAACGTGAGGAAGCGTAACCTATTGAACGACAGCGTATTTTATTGGTCCAATAGGGCCTATTCGTCCTATTTATGGCTGCGATAAATCGACAGCAACCCCTTCAGCGTCAGGATCTCATCCACCGCCTGGATTGTTTTCGACCCATGCGAGATCAGGGGGGCTAAGCCGCCTGTGGCGATCACCTTCGGTGCTCCACCCATCTCCGAAGCAATTCGACGAACCGTTTCATCAACCGCACCGATCGCTCCATAGTAGAGTCCCGAACGTAACGCCTCCTCGGTACTCTTTCCGATCGCTGTCGCCGGCTCCGAAAGTGCCACCTTGAAGAGTTGCGCGCCCTTTAGAGAGAGCCGTTCCGCCGATGTCTCGATTCCCGGCGCAATGGCCCCGCCGAGGTAGGCACCTTCCGCGGAGATGACATCGAATGTAGTCGCAGTTCCGAAATCGACCACGATCCCTGCGCACTTGTGCTCCACCCAGAACCCTTCGGCATTGGCGATACGGTCCGCGCCGACCTGCTCAGGCACATGGACGTCAAGAGTCACATTCAACTTCGACCGATGAGTGACTTGCAAAGGTGCCTTACCGCAGATCTGCTCAACTGCAGCGCTGACAACCGGCGTCAACACAGGGACCACAGAACAGACTACTGCGCCATCGAGCTGTTTCGCGTTCAAGCCAGCATCGGCGATCACTTGCTTGAGCAGGAGCGCGGCTTCGTCAATTGTTCGTGTGTGGGTCGAGGCGAACCGGAACGAGAAGACAATCTTGTCCCCATCGAAACCGCCGACATGCGCGGTCGTGTTGCCGATATCAATTGTGAGGAGCTTGGGCATGAAATCAGTATACAACGCTAGCGACTCCGATTCCATCTCCGGACACGCTGTGGACCCCGGGCGTCTCGCCCGGGGCGGTTCGGGACACTACAGTGTGGAGATTACTACTTCACCAAAAACAACACCCCAATCACCACCAACAATCCCTGGACCACATAGATGAACACTCTCGAACTGAACCGCTTTAGCATGGCATTGCCGGCGTAGGTACCGACGATCATGAGTGCTCCCATCAGCAGACCATACGCGACGGTTGCCTCCGAAATCACATTGAAAGCGGTCCATGTTGTCACTCCAGTGACGTGCATCAACAGTGCGCCGATCGCCATTGTCCCCACAAACGCCTGCTTGCGAATTCCGGTCGCCAGAAAAAATGGTACCGCCATCGGCCACACCACACCAAGCATGTTCGAGAAGAACCCGACCATCGCCCCGAGCGGATAGAAAATCGCCCAGTGCGTAAGCGGCGGACGATTCTCCTTCTGCACGAGGAGAAACACAACCGAGGCGATCAGAAATGCGCCGATCCCCTTGGTGATCCAATCAGCGGGCAACTTCACAAACACGATCGCCCCTAGCGCCGAGCCAGGAATCGCTCCTATGATGTACCGCACCGCCAACGGCCAGACGATGCTCTTCCAGTGAATCGAAACACGCGTGATGTTGGAGAACATGAGCCCGAAAGTGACCAAGGGCACCGCCTCACGCGGTCCGACCAGCGCCACGACCAGCGGCAGGTAAAGAATCCCGCCGCCAAAACCGGCAATGGCCGAGACCACACCCGCGACAAACGCGCCGGACAGAAGTAGTGATAGATCAAGGGGCGACATAGGCGCCAAAGATCGCGAGCGGATACCGTCTCGCACACACTTATCAGCGCCCAGTCTGGCTTTCGTCGTTCCCGCGTCTCTAAGCGGGAATCCATGCGCGGCGCGGTGGATCCCCGCTTAAAACCGCGGGGATGACGGCATAGCACAATCGTAGCGCAGGAGCCCGGCTCTATAGGCTCCTGCGAACACTGCTGGCAAGAAGCCATACAGACAGAATTGACGTGAGCCAACGAGCCATCGTAGATTCACCGCATGGACAACACACCCCGACCGGACCAAGCCGAACGCGACAAGATCGAGAGATCATTCTTCAAAGATGGCCGTCTGACAGAACTACCGGCCCAGCGAAAGAAGCGCATCGTCGTCCTCGAGCGAATCGTGCAAGCCTTCGAGCAGGATAAGGACTATACCGAAATCGAGGTCAACGGCGTCCTCAAAAAGTTTCATCCCGACGTCGCAACCCTCAGACGCGAGTTCATCGACACGAAGATGATGACGCGAGTGGCCGGTGTATACCGACGTTCCCCGAATTACCAATCCCCGTCACTGTAGCGATAGGATTGCGCACCTCCCTACCTGTGATGTGTAATGCATTGCCGTTCGGCGCTTTACGTCTCAATCGACAGAGTTATATTGTATAATACGTTATAGTACCGTATAGTACTGTCGAGAGGGGAACTCCATGTCACAGCCAAGTCTTGAGAAGGTCGTCTTCTACACCAGCGCCCAGGTCGCCGAAAAACTGCAATTCAACCAACAGGTAGTCGTGCGCAAACTGCAGACCGGGGAGATACCTGGCTACAAAATCGGCAAGGATTGGCGTGTCTCCGATTTGCAACTGGCCGCGTGGCTTGAATCACGTTCGAACCAGAACCGTCTCGATGAGCGCGCTAAGGCGGAGAAGGCGTTTTTCAAGAATGGAAAGCTGGTGGAGATCCCGGCGCATCGTAAAAAGCGCGTCTACATATTGGAGCGGTTGCTGAACGAGTTCGATCCGGTGAAAGTGTATCCCGAATCCGAGGTGAACCAGATTCTCAGACGCTTCCACAGCGATGTTTGCACGCTTCGGCGTGAGTTCATTCTGGAGAAGATGATGGTGCGCTCGGGCGGGAAATACAAACGCAGCCAGTTCAACTCCCCGCCCAAGCTTTAGCTGTCACGTCCGTCGTCTTCGCTGCTCGGTCACGACCAATGCCACACCCAGCATCGCCAGCATCGCCAACATCGGCAGCTGCGGGATGTTCGCGTACTCCCGGTGAATTGTGATCTGACCGCAACTCTTGAACGAAAACAATCTCGGCTTGAACGTTAGAATGGGAAATCCGGAGGGACTCAGAAATGCTCTCTCCCCTGACCAGAACCCGAGTGCCTTCCACTCGAATACATCGCCCTCATCCAATCGCACGAGGCCGCCGCGAAAATTCCACGAGAACGATCCGACCGGAGTTCCATTTGGCAATGACGCGATCATGAGCGACCGGCCGAAGAAACCCTGCGTCGCAAATTGCCACATACCACTGGCACAAGTCGCATCGCATTGGCGTCCCCAATTTTGGAATCGCAACAGTGCGGCAAGTGAAGCGGATGATGTGATCTCAACCGTGCGACCGAACCAACCAGGCTGTTGCCAACCCAGTTGGTTCGCGTCGCGAATGGGAACAAACGCCACGGCTATCGACCCTTCATATACCGGTCGAACCAGCCCGCAATGTGCATCAAACGCGAGACACGTCGATCAGGCCGTCCATGACGCGAGAGACCGTGCGGCTCCTCGGGGAAACGCACCATCTCCACAGTCTTGCGCATAATCTTTAGTGTGGCGAACAACTGTTCGGCCTGCTCAATGTTGCAGCGCATGTCGAACTCATTGTGAACGATGAGGAGCGGGGTACGGATGTT
>JBKKDE010000006.1:0-3872 GCA_046708665.1 Candidatus Zixiibacteriota bacterium
GAGTACCGTCGGGAGCGGTGTAGCCCCAACAACCCGCGCCCCCATGAAACTGGAACACTCCGACGCTGTCCAAGTACGCCGGAGTTCTCTCAAGGAGCGAATCACAATTGGCTGCGGCGACAACTAATGCTGGGGCCAAGAAAATGGAGGTTGAGAACAGAACCGCTGACACCCAGCAGCGAGCGATTGGCACGAAATCCTCCACGGCGCAGCCACGACGATTTCGAGTCACGACCTGACATTATCCGATCAAGGTCAAGACGACAAAGGGGCTGACGATCAGATTACTTGTGACTGCTTGATTTATTCCCGCGTAAAAGGAAGCATGCTTTAATGCGGGAGTATGGTCAGCTACCGACTCCCCGGAACCTGTATCCTCAGCACCCGCGCCGGATTCCCGGCCACCACTGCCCAATCCGGCACATCCTTCGTCACAACCGACCCGGCACCGACAATTGCCCCCTCGCCAATCGTCACCGGCAGCAGAACTGCCCCCGTGCCGATCATCGCCTTGCGCTTCACCAAAGTCCCTTCCCACTTCTCGCGCGGTAAAGGCGGCATGCGGTCGTTGGTGAACATGACACCGTGCGATATGAAGCAGTCCTCTTCGATTGTCACCATCTCGCAGATGAACGAGTGCGACTGCACGCGTGTACGATCTCCGATGACCGCGCCGCGTTGAATCTCGGTGAACGGGCCGATCATGCAATCTTTGCCGATGGTGCAGCCGTATAGATTGACAGGAGAGAACACCTTCGCGGTCGGATCAATCTTGCAGTCGTTAATCTTCCAGGGTTCTGTGGGAAACATGTCTCACCTGCTCACGTTCGGGTTATTTGGTGGGCGCTTACTGACTGCGCCAGAAAAGGGAATAAATCGGACGAAGATCGGCGGTGCAAATTCGATGATGAGAAATTGACGTCGAACCGAAAGAATAGGTCCGATTGGTCCAATATGTCCAATGCACTATCCTCCAATGACTTAGAGCGCCAGAGGGATTGCCCGCCGAACTCGCGACCACGCAATATCTCGCGATGCTATTCTCACCGACGATTCGAGAGGCAATGGCGCAACGGATACCGATACTCTATATTAAGAATCTGGCCCAAAAGTGTGGGATTATAATCGCGGACAGTGAAAAAGGACCCAGCAACGTGTCAACCCAATCGACCGGCTCGCCCAAACCCGAACGCGCCAAAGAATCTATTGAACGCGTAACCATCCGTTTCGCCGGAGATTCCGGTGACGGAATCCAGCTTTCGGGAAACCAGTTCACCCTGGCGACAGCCATGGCTGGCAATGATCTCGGGACCTTCCCCGACTATCCGGCCGAAATTCGCGCCCCCGCCGGCACATTGCCCGGCGTTTCAAATTTCCAGATCAGTTTCTCGGAGAAGGCGATCTACACTCCCGGCGACGCGCCCGATGTGCTGGTCGCGATGAATCCCGCGGCATTAAGGGTGAATTTGCGCGACCTGATTCCGGGCGGGACGATCATAGTGAACTCCGACAATTTCAATCCCACCGGATTGAAGAAAGCCGGATACACAGTCAATCCGCTCGATGATGGTTCACTCGCGGCCAATCGCGTCATTCAGATACCGATCAACGAATTGAATCTCAAGGCACTCGAAGCTTCGCCACTGTCCAAAAAGGAACGCGATAAGTGCCGCAATTTCTATGCGCTCGGCACCATCTTCTGGCTCTACGATCGTCCCCTCGAGCCGACGCTCGACTGGATTGCCAACAAATTCGCCAAGAATCCCGCTGTCGTCGAAGCCAACCAAACGGCTCTACGAGCGGGATATTTTTACGCCGAGACGACGGAAGTTTTCACGAATAGCTTTACGGTCCGCAGGGCCGAGCTGCCTCCCGGCGAATACCGCAACATCACGGGCATTGAAGCGACTGTGCTTGGCTTGATCGCCGGCGCCCAGTTGTCCGAGACACAGCTTTTCTATGGCAGTTATCCGATCACACCGGCATCCGACATTCTCCATGAGCTGGCACGGCATAAGAACTTCGGCGTCGTGACGTTTCAAGCCGAAGATGAAATTGCCGCCATCTGCGCCGCGATTGGCGCCTCGTACACCGGCAACATCGGCGTCACCGGGACATCGGGACCGGGAGTGGCCCTGAAAGGCGAGGCCATTGGCTTGGCTGTCATGGCCGAACTGCCGTTGGTCATTATCAACGTCCAACGCGCGGGCCCGTCGACTGGCATGCCAACCAAAGCCGAACAATCAGATCTATTGCAGGCTGTCGTGGGTCGCAATTCCGAGTGCCCTGTTGCCGTGCTGGCACCGTCGACACCCGCCGACTGTTTCATGACCTCAATTGAGGCCATTCAGATTGCCACCAAGTACATGACACCGGTATTCATCCTCACCGATGGCTTCCTCGCGAACTCATCGGAGCCCTGGGCGCTCCCCGACGTCTCCAAGCTTCCAAAGATCACGATCAGTCATGATGCAGACGTCAACGATTTCAAACCATACCGCCGCGAGCCCAAGACCTTCGCGCGCCCGTGGGTTCTCCCCGGCACACCTGGTTTCGAGCACCGTGTCGGCGGCTTGGAAAAAGAAGAAGTCACCGGCAATGTCAGCTACGATCCCATCAATCACGAGAAGATGACTCTGGCGCGCGCCGAAAAAGTGCGCAAGATCGCTCAAGACATCCCGCCGACTCAGATCGTCGGTGAATCATCCGGGCAGTTGTTGGTGATTGGATGGGGATCGACCTACGGCGCCATTACTTCGGCTGTCGAGGCTGTCCGTGCAAAAGGCAAGAAAGTGTCGTATGTGCACCTGCGTCACCTCTGGCCCTTCCCGTCGGATCTCGGTGAGATTCTCAAACGCTTCGAGACAGTCCTCGTGCCGGAAATGAATCTTGGACAATTGAAGCTCTTGCTGCGCGGCGAATATGGATTGCCGGTAATCGGACTCTCGAAAGTGCAGGGACGTCCATTCAAGATCAGCGAAATTCAGGACAAGATTGAGGAGTTGATATAATGGCAACAATGACCGCACCTGCTCCTGAAGCGCCGAAACTGACTCGCAAAGACTTCGAGTCGAATCAGGAAGTTCGCTGGTGCCCGGGATGCGGAGACTATAGCATCCTGGCGCAAATGCAACGAGTGTGCGCCGAGCTCGGCACACCGCGAGAGAAGATGGTGTTTGTCTCGGGAATCGGCTGCTCATCGCGGTTTCCCTATTACATGAACACCTATGGCTTCCACACCATCCACGGACGCGCTCCAGCAATCGCAACCGGTGTCAAGTGCGCCAATCCGGATTTGCAGGTGTGGGTAATCACTGGCGACGGTGACGGCCTCTCCATTGGCGGCAACCACTTGCTTCACACGTTGCGTCGCAACATCGATCTTAAGATTATCCTGTTTAACAACCGTATCTACGGCCTGACCAAAGGCCAGACATCACCGACATCGGAGTTGGGCAAGGTCACCAAGTCGACACCGGTCGGCTCTGTGGAACATCCGATTCAACCGGTCGCATTCGCGCTTGCCGCAGAGGCGACATTCATCGCGCGCACAGTGGACAGCGAGCCGCAACACATGCAGGAGACTCTCAAGCGCGCGGCGATGCACAAAGGCGTGGCATTTGTCGAAGTGTTCCAGAATTGCAACATCTTCAACGATGGCGCTTGGGATTATATCGTCAGCAAGGAAATTCGCGACGACAAAGTGCTCGAGCTCAAGCATGGCCAACCCATGAAGTTCGGCAAGAACCTCGACAAGGGTCTCCGCCTAAAGGGATTCAAACTCGAAGTGGTACAACTCGGTGAAGGTGTTAGTGAGAACGACCTCCTCATCCATGACGAGAAGGAAGAAGATTCATCACTCGCATTTCTTC
>JBKKDE010000007.1:0-4512 GCA_046708665.1 Candidatus Zixiibacteriota bacterium
GTGGAGCAAAGTTGTCAGCGCCGATCATCCGGTCTGGAACTCGTATTTTGTGAACGGGCCCACCGCGAGCTGGGATGCCAACCCACCGGTGCCGCAGTATTGGCTGCAGGGCAATTCGTTGACGTCAATCGAAGGCGGGCCGGCCCGCGGAGATGGATTTAGCAAGGTTAGCGACATGCTGGCGACCATGGCCGATGATGCCAAGTCCGGCAAGGGCACCAATTCCAAGCGTTAATACGAAGACCACAAATGCCAATGACAGAACTGGCCTCAAAGGTGTGCGTGCCCTGCCGTGGTGGAATACCGCCACTGGCAGGGCGCGAGCTGAGTTCGCTTCTCGATCAGGTGCACGGCTGGACTGTGGTTGGCGAGCACCACATCCAGAAAACTTTTAAGTTCCCGGACTTCCTGAGTGCACTCGAATTTGTGAATCTTGTTGGGACTGTTGCTGAGGAACAGGGCCACCATCCTGATATATATCTCGCCTGGAGCAAGGCTGAGATTAAATTGTGGACCCACAAGATTGATGGCCTCACCGAGAGTGATTTCATTATGGCCGCACGGATCGACAAACTGCCGCACTAAATCTCCGTACTTGTTACATGACCAAGCATATCCACTCCTACAGAGGCGACGGCATCGACGTCACCTGGGACAAGACACGTTGCCTGCATGTCGCCGAGTGTGTCCTTGGTCTGCGCTCGGTGTTTGACACAACGAAACAGCCGTGGGTTCAGCCCGACAACGAGTCTGTGAATCAGGTGGCATCCGTTATTCATCGTTGCCCGACCGGCGCGTTGCAATACGAGCGTAAGGATGGTGGCCCGGTCGAAACACCTGATAGCCAGAATGTCGTGCGCGTTGCCTCGGAGGGCCCGGTATACGTTCGCGGCGATGTGGAGCTTGTCGTGGGCGGCGAAATCGTGAAGGAAACACGCCTCGCGCTTTGCCGCTGCGGGCATTCGTCGAATAAACCGTACTGCGATGGCGCGCATTCCGGCGCCGGATTCGCAGATGATGGACGAGGCACGCAGAAGGCAGTCGCCGAGACCATCCCGACTGGGAAGATCGTTGTCGCTCCGCGCGCGAATGGCTCGGTGTTGTTCGAAGGTCCGGTCGAGATTCAATCGTCTGATGGACGCATCCTATTTCGCGGTGAAAAGGTCTCGCTCTGCCGCTGCGGCGCTTCGCAGACCAAACCATTCTGTGATGGCAGCCACAAGGCCAGTGGATTCGTGGCGGTGTAAAACTGGCAGTTGGGATGTAGTCATCACCCGGCGGTCCTCGCATTGCCAATGAAGGGCAGGCATGATGCCTGCACTTCAACCCCCTGCTGATGTCAGTATGTGACAGCGAATTTCATTCCGCGACGCCTTCATCTGCCCTGATCAAATTCAACACCGACTTCTGAAGAGTCAGCCCGGCATTCAGGATTGTAAGCGACTGGATAACTTGGTACGTTGCCGTTGTTACGTGGAGGATTCTGAGATCGACACCATGATTGGCAAATCCATAAGTCACTATAAGATCACCGCCAAGCTCGGTGCTGGCGGGATGGGCGACGTGTACCTTGCCGAGGATACACGACTGGGGCGCAAGGACGCGCTTAAGTTCCTGTCGTCAGCATTGCGCGAGGATCCCGAGGCGAAGGAGCGATTGTTGCGCGAGGCACGGGCGGCCTCTGTTCTCAGTCATCCCAATATCATGACTGTTCATGCTGTCGAGGAGCTCGACGGGTACGAATTCATCGCGATGGAGTACATCGAGGGTGTGCCGCTGGACCAGTGGTGCCGTGAACGCAATCCCGATGTCGCATCGATCGTTTCGCTTGTCGTGCAAATTTCCGATGCGTTGATAAATGCGCACGAGAACGGCATTGTTCATCGCGATCTAAAACCCGCCAATATTCTCATCGGTAAGGATGATCGCCCCCGTGTTCTCGATTTTGGTTTGGCCAAGCAGGAAGGCACAACCAAACTCACTCAGGCAGGTTCCACGGTCGGGACGATGGCGTATATGTCGCCCGAACAGGCCGTCGGGGAGGATGTCGATCAACGCTCTGACATCTTCTCGTTAGGGATCATCCTCTACGAATTGCTCACGGGCTCACGGCCATTTGAGGGGCGTCATGATGCGGCAATCATGTACGCAATCGTCAATGAGGAGCCGATCCCGATTGGTCAACTGCGGCCTGACTTGCCGGCGGGATTGGAACAGATAGTTGCAAGCTGCCTCGCCAAGGATCGGAAGAAGCGATTCCAATCCGCTGCTGAACTGCGCGATGCCCTGCGTGTGTTGCACGGACAAGTCAGTGGAGGGTTTCCTGCAGTCTCGGGTCCGACATCCGCGTTGAGTGTCCTGCGGCGGCCGTCGGTTGCGATTCCGGGTGTGCTCGTTGTGCTCGGTCTCATCGCCGGGACTTTGTGGGTCATGCAGCGCAGTGCCAAGCAACGTTGGGCGCGTGAGGTGGCGATTCCGAAAGTCGCTGAGCTTCTGGATGCGGCTCCGGGCTTCACCGGCCCCGCGATGTGGTTGGCCGACTCTCTTGGCACCGAGGCCGGTCTATACATACCGGACGACCCCGTGCTTGACCAATTGCGGCGCAGGTATGCCTCGACGATTACGATTCACTCGACTCCGCCCGGAGCAAAGGTATACGCGAAGCCATATCCGCCGACGGCCGGAGACTGGGAGTTACTCGGTGAAACGCCCATTGATTCGCTTGGATTCGTTCGCGCGTTGGCACGCGTGCGAATCGAGAAGGATGGATTCGAGCCGATCGAGGATCTGTACTGGTCCGGTCGGTTTTCAGGTGAGAGTGCCGGGTATGTCCTGAGGGAGATCGGGAGTATCCCTGAGGGTATGGTGTGGGTGTCTGAGTCGGCGCCCGATCTGCGCGTCAGCGGCGCTCCGGCGGGGCTCCACATGCCGGGTATCGAACATCTGCCCTGCCCGAGGATCGGAAGTTTCTTCATCGACCGCACCGAGATAACGAGTCGCGATTACAAGTTATTCGTGGATGCGAACGGGTACGCTGATCCGAAATTCTGGAAGGAAGATTTCGTCGATGATGGGGTCACTCTTTCCTGGGCAGATGCCGTCGCAAGATTCACCGACAAGACTCAGCGTCCCGGTCCGGCGACATGGGAAGCGGGGGATTATCCCGATGGCATGGGAGACTACCCCGTTACCAGTATCAGTTGGTTTGAAGCTTGTGCGTACGCTGAGTTTGCCGGAAAGAAACTTCCGAGCGTGTATCACTGGGACCGTGTGGCTCTGACATGGGCCAGTGCGGATATCGTGCCTATCAGCAATCTGTCGGGGAAGCAGCTCGTAGCCGCGGGAAGTTTGAGCGCATTCAATCGATATGGCACGGTCGATCTTGGGGGCAATGCGCGCGAGTGGTGTGTCAATGCCAGCAACCTCGGCGATCGGTTTATCCTCGGAGGTGGATGGAGCGATCCGGCGTATGCCTTCAACGATGCATTCGCCCAGCCGCCGTGGGATCGTTCGGAGATCAATGGGCTGCGTTGCATCAAGTATGCAGACACCAATCTCGACTTTGCTTCGATTGAAGGGACAATCGATCTGCCATTTCGTGATTTCATGGCGGAGCCGAAAGTTTCTGATGACGTCTTCGCCCTATACCTCAATCAATTCCGCTATGACGCCATGCCGCTCGACGCCGAGGTCGAGGAGACGATTGAGGGTGAAGACTATACCCGCGAGAAGGTGACGTTCTCGGCAGGGTACGGTCGCGAACGGATGATGGCGTATCTCTTCCTGCCCAAGAATGGACGTGCGCCATTTCAAACGACAGTCCTGTTCCCCGGATCGGGAGCGATTCATACTCGCTCCAGCGCGTCGCTTACCCCTGCTCCGAATACCTTTCTCCTCAAGAATGGTCGCGCGCTACTGTACCCGATCTACAAGAGCACGTTTGAGCGGGGAGACGGGCTCGTGTCGGACTATCCCGATGAGACGAATCACTGGAAAGAGCATGTGATCATGTGGGGGAAGGATTTCCGGCGTTCGATCGACTATCTGGAAACCCGTGACGATATCGACACCGCGCGATTCGCCTTCATCGGCATCAGTTGGGGCGCGGCGATGGGGCCAATTGTGATGGCGATCGAACCGCGGATCAAGGCGGGGATTGTCGTGGTTGCGGGGCTACTCTTCCAGCACTCACTGCCGGAGGTCGATGCGATTCACTATGCGCCGCGAGTGCGGATACCTGTCTTGATGCTCAACGGCAAGTACGACTTCTTCTTCCCCTACGAGACATCGCAAATGCCCTTCTATGAACTGCTCGGCACACCCCGCGAGCACAAAAAGCTCGTCGTGCATGAAGCCAGCCACGCGTTCCCGCGGACAGAGCAGGCGAGGGAGACGCTGGAGTGGTTGGATCAGTATCTGGGGGCGGTGGGGAAGTAACGTGTGTCAGCGAATCTGGCTGGGTGGCCATGACTTCAGTCGTGGCTTGTAAAGTCCTACCCCAATACACTTGTC
>JBKKDE010000008.1:0-3427 GCA_046708665.1 Candidatus Zixiibacteriota bacterium
AACGCAGGTTCGACAAAGCGCTGGAGACGGCGGTATACCGGATCGCCCAAGAAGCTCTAACCAATTCCCGGAAGCATGCGGAATCCGATAGGGTTCGCCTCACTCTTTTGGAGCGCCACGAGCCACACGCGAAATCGGGCAGCCTGACTCTGGAAGTGCGCGACTGGGGGCTGGGGTTTGTCCCGGAGATCAAGATCGGCGAAGAAGGCCGGGTCGGGCTGCAGGGAATGATTGAGAGGGCCAATCTATTAGGGGCCGAACATGGAATTGAGAGTAAACCGGGCGGTGGCGCTGTAGTGAAAGCCGTATTCCCCGTTTTGGAAGAGCAAAGGGAGTCGAATTGAGCGAGACGGTGAAGATTCTGCTAGTAGATGACCACGCCATCTGGCGCGGCGGCGTCAAGAGCATGCTGGAAGATACGGAGTTCGAAGTTGTCGGAGAGGCATCCTCCGGACACGAGGCGATCGAAAAGACGGCTGACCTCGATCCTGATCTCGTCCTTTTGGATATTCGGATGGCTGGTGGCGACGGACTCGACGCACTGATGGGGCTCAAACATGAGCATTCGCGCGCGAGCGTGGTCATGTTGACAACCTATGATAATCCGACGTATATGGCCCGTGCGGTCGCGGGCGGAGCGGCCGGTTACCTGCTCAAAGGGATCGACCGAGATGAGCTTATCCAGGCTTTGCGGAAGGTAGCGGGCGGCGAGATGTTATTGACTCGTGAAGAGCTGACGCGATCCCTGCGAGGCGTCAGTGAGGCCGCGGAATCCGCAGACCTGATCGTGCCGCTGACCGAGCGTGAATTGGAAGTGCTGCGGCTAGTGGCGACCGGAATGAACAACCGCGAAATCGGCGCGGTTCTGTTCGTCGCTGACAGTACGGTCAAGACACACGTTGAGCACATAATCGGCAAACTCGGGGTCTCGGACCGAGTCCAGGCCGCAGTCTGGGCCGCCCGCCAAGGTCTGGTCATCCCATCGCCGCCGGGATAAGGCACTGATCTTAGGAGCGATCATAGTCAAATCTGCTAAGAGCGTGACAGAGCTTTCTCCCGGCTGATACGCTCAGGCCGGGCGTTCTCAGCGAACCTTCCTTTTGGAACAGCCGTGACGTTGACAGGGCTGAAAGGATAGTCTGTTGAGCTTCGAGCCCTTGATCTTCGAGCCCTTGCTCTCAGCCGCGGAGCGGCGGGCAACTAACCGACACTCTACTTAATGTTGTGATAGGTGTTTGTTGTTCTTTTCGGTAATTGCGGACGGGCAGGATCCGAAGTTATCCACTTATCCCCAGGTCGGAAGTACAATCGCCCAAGGTGTCGCCTCCTCTTCTCCGTTGTATCGAGAGGATTCCCCAGTCCATCCTCAACGACGATTAGGCCTTCCGATACTAATGTAGCGACCGCTGCGGAGATAGCTTCACTCCGACGCCCGGTCCGACGGATGAGCTGGCTGTGGCTGATCCAGTCACGCTCCTTCCATCGCCATCGATCTTTCGCGTCGGCTCCGCGCCAGCCGAGCGTTTGGCGCACCACTACGCACAGCACGCGCCACTCCGTATCTTTGAGGTTCGGCATCACATCATCGAGGAGTGAGTTCGGAAAAGTCGTGCTATTCGGAATTTTTCTCTCGGCCACTATTTGTGCTCCCGTTTACTTCGGGCGTCTCTTCGCGCTTCGCTTGTTCAGTCTCAGTTTAAGCGGCTCATCATAGTTGCGTTCGAGGGCCGCAATCAGCAAGCCCGCCTTGTTTCGAGCCTTCCTATGCGGTAACCACAGTAGCTGTTGTTCAATCCGGGCACGGTCGTAGAGGACCAACAAATCGTCCGTCTGCTTCGTATCTAGGCCCACATCGAGAAGCTGTTCCCGCAATCCATCCCTTTGAGTGGCGGACGTTGGCTGACGGCCAGCAGCGCTAACTGCGGGTTGAGCTGGATCGCCAGCGGGGTTATCCCAAAAAGCGACGATCTCCTTCTCTACGTCGTCTCGACGGCGGGAGTACTTCGCCCTTGCATTCGCAACTATTGCGTCTTTGATCGAGACGGGACCCATTTGCCGTTCGTGCCCAGAGGCTGGAGCTGCATCTCTCAGAGTTTCTTGCGTATCGGACGTCGGAGTGGGTGTCTTCGCAGAGTGCTCAACCACCTTAACGTAGTTTGGCGAGACCATGTAGGTGACATCTCCGTCGCTCCGACGCAGCTCTCGCACAAGCGGTCCGCCGTGCCACGGAAATTGCTCCAACCGGCTCATCCGCGACCTCGCTTTGCTTTCGGTAGTGTGCATAGCGCGCGCCAGTTGCTGAAGGGTCGGCCTGCCGAGGCCATAGGGAGTCGCGAACGAAAGCAAGAGCATCAGATTTTTGAGATCCTGTGCGGGCAACGCCTGCAGGAATCCTGAAGTGCGGAACGCACGAGTAATCAGCACGCCGGCTATCGGCGCCTGGCTGGTCCCCTCCGTGTCTTTCAGGCGCCCAAGGTCGATCAGGAACGGCTTGGTCGCATTATTTCCTTGTTCGCCTGTAATTACACTACTCATGGCTGCCCCGGTCTGCCGCGCAACCTAAGCCGTAGGACGTCTTCGTGGAGGAGTAGAATCCGGCCGCGCACCGGCCGAACGGCATGGCGACCTTGAGGCCGCCTGCCATCGGTGCTAGGTGACCCGGGAAGGCCGCTCGCCAGTACTCTTGAGCGGCTTTCGCTGTGTTTGGGCAGCACAACCTTAACGGTAGTTCTCGTGATTCCGGAGGAGCGCGAGCATGTTCGGTGGATGTTGACGTGATATGACATTGTTGAAGCTCCATCGTTCATGTCAGGGAACAAGGTGCTTGAAAACCAGCACTGCAGTTGCTGCGGCGAGGAAAGGCAGAAGCATCTCTTCGGCCTGCGAGCCAGTCTGAAAGCGGAGGGGAGACGGTAATAGGTGAACCCGAGTTCGTGACTGAAGTAGCGGGATGCCGCTTCTGGTACATGCGTCCGCAGCGAGGTGACTTGCATAGCCCAGCCATAGGGCAAACCCCACTTGCCACGATACCCAGGGAATGATTAGGATGACGAGCAGCGCGACGAGCGATAGCCCGAATACGGAATGAAGTGGCCCGCGATGTCCCCAAGCGCCGTGGATCACCGACGATAGCGGCACAAACGGCTGAATGCCGCCAAAGCCGAGCGTCCGGACCTTTGATTGCCCCGCATCGAGGTCTGGCAAGAGAGCGCCAAAGGCTGCCGCGACGAGGACCAAACCCAGGTTGTCAAGCATCAGCGAGCCCGGGATTGCTTCAAGCAGCCAGGCCGCGCTTGTGCCGGCCAAAACGTGTGTTCTCCATGTCATGTTCCCTCCTTTGATGGTCACCGGCTCTACACGGTCATCGCATTTTAACCGAACGGGCCGGTTCCGCTTTCGCAGGGATTCCGGAAACCGCTGGTGGAGA
>JBKKDE010000009.1:0-3824 GCA_046708665.1 Candidatus Zixiibacteriota bacterium
GCGACGATGAGAAGAACGGACAGAAATGCGGCCAACATGCCCCATTCAATCACGTCTTGCCCTTGTTCGTCTTTAATGAACTTTTTGAACATCGTGGAACTCCTTTCGTTTTGGAACCTGTTGGTCCCGGGTAATAGACGGCATCCTACTTTTGTGCAATCAGGAATCAGAATTCTTTCACTCATCTTTCCGGATTCTGTTCAAAACTATTTATCGAATTCCGCGCCACGCTTGCCCGCTACCGTGGGGGCAGGACGCACGTCCAGCAACACTTTAACTGACTCACTTTGCCAGGCTAATGTGATCGTCGTAATGTGAGCACTGGCCGATGTGCTCCGGGATGCTAGAACTGCTTGTGGAAAAGATAATGCTTCGCAGCATAATGTCAACTCCCCGGACGACTCCCATGTGGGAGACGCAAATGCGCTGCCAGTCAAATTGTACACCAAATACTGCTAATCGTATGAAGCGAAATCACCACCTCAATATGTTGTATAAAGTCCCGTAAGCCATTGTGCAGGACGGTGCAAGCCGGCAATCACCTGCGTCGCAGGACAACGGCGAACAACTGCGAAATTTGATCCGGAAGTGCCCGGATTCGGTAGCCGATCAGTTGGTCGCGGTGGTGGTCGTACTCGTGGTATCCGCTCGCGCCGTGTAGATCTTCTGCAGCGATTCCTCGTACTGGCGCATGCGGCTGCCAAGCTCAGCGACGCGTGCTTCCTGCTCATTGGCGCTCAGCGGCAATGGCACGGGCCACTCAGGCGTCTGCAAGGTCACGATGTCTGCGGCGTATTCCATCACGCCGCGGGCACCGGTGGACATGCGCACGCCTCTCATTGCCAACTCGAGATCATCGACAGTCCAACGCATGCCTTCGGTCAATTTGCGTTCGTAGTCATCGAGCTGGCTGTTCGCGGCCTTGACGACAATTGCATCCGGTGGATGTTCGGTGGATTTGGTGAAACGGAGAAGCGCGTCACCGTAGATCGACCAGTCGTTGAGTTCGGAGTAGCGTCCGCCCTCTTTGTAGCGTTCCCAAAACTCCGCGCCACCTGCCACCAACACCGCGGCGATGAGCACCACGATCAGCGCGCCGACAATCGCGCGTCCGATAGCCGGTCTCCGCTTCGATTCGGCAAGCGGTGGCAACAACAGCAATATCAGGATGCTAATCGGGCCGGCCAGACATCCCAATAGAAACCATCCGGCCTGATTACGATTGCGCGATCCGGCAAACCAAGCGCAGGCGATGCCGCATATGAGAAATAGTATCAGGGTGACCGGCATCCAGCCCATCGTGCTCTACCTCCATGTCCAATAATACGCCAACTGCAGGGACTCAACTCTCGGCGCAATTTGGCGTATCCCGCGCCGTATTACAACACGGTTTTTTGGCCGCACGTGTAAACGTCGTCTAACCAAACCGACAAGGACTGAGATCGACGGCAGCCGCTAGTCTTCCAGCTCGATGTGCGTGGCGTAAATCTCACCCGTGATAAGATCGTATTCGCCTTTGACCTTTATCTCTGACCCGACTGTCAGTTGTGCCAGCGTGAGCGGGAGATCGTCTTCCCCTTTGATCACAGTCTGCACGTTCGTCCGGACGGTGAAATTGCCCTGCGAGCCCGGCGCTGACACGACCAATACCCCCGACAGAAGATCGACCGAGACAATGGTCGCGTGCCCGAAGGTGATGTCTTCGTCATCGTCTCCGTCTTCATCGATATCGTCGTCGCCATCGATAAAGATCTGCGGATGCAGGATGTAGCGCCCATTGCCGGTCTGGTTGATCTGGAGCGAGGTTTCCAAATCGAGATCCAGACTGATGAGATGGAGCGAGTCGGCATCGATCGTGATCGTCCCTTGCGGGTTCAGATCGACATGGCCATTGGCCACAAGCTTGACCTCCGGCTCCGTGAAGACGCTGTCATCGTCACGGACAAACTCCGGATCAGACACTTGGAGACGGATCTTGGAGTATGTCCCCGATTCGACGTTGCTCATCGCCAGCACCTGAGAGATGGAATCCATGTCCAGGAAGTCCATGCGGACCCCCTCTGACAAGAGGACTTCGGTATTGTTGGAATCCGCTTCGCCGATCATGGTGACGGATTCCACCGTCAACCAGACTTCTTTGAAATCGTCGACGGGCGCATCATGCATAACCAAGATGACCGTACCTTCGCCTGATGTGTTGTTGGTGCTGTTGTCATCGTCGCAGCCCGCGACGAAGAGGAACACCACGGCCACGCTCATGACGCACAGCCATTCCGCTTTCACGAAAGCATTCTTCATGAAAAGACTCCTTTCAAACCGTTCCGAATAGGGTATCCACAACAATATAGCAATTCGCAGGCACTGAACGTTCCAAAATTTCCACAAATTTAAGAGGGGGAAGCCGCCAGCGTCACAGACAAAAAATCAGCTAAGGCCAGTCGTGACTAGCAGTTCGGAGAAATCAGATGTCACGGAATTCGATGGTATCGCCAACCTCGGTTCCGGTCTCCGCTAGACGGCCAGCGGCAAGCTCGAGCGCCCCTTGTGCATGGATCGCGAGTTTGGAAACGCGGTATGGCCGCAAATCGCGATTGATCTTCAGCACAACCCCATCCTCCGATAGAAACGCCACGTCGATGGGGAACCGCATTCCGAACGTATGAACCAATTCAGTAGGGACGATGTACATCCCCTCACCCTCATCCAATTGATCCCGTCCCAGGAGTCCCCGACGGCGCTGTTGGCTGGTCGCTGCCCACAGCACGCGGCGGGCGACAATGATCCCGGCTTTGGAGGAGTTGATCGCCTGGACGTACGATACCTCTGATTCGTGGACCGCGGCTGGCATCACTGCCCAATGTGCCAATAGACCGCGCATGTGGGTAGCGGTTTCATGATGTTGACGCACGCCTGCGCCACAACTTCGCGACGTGGCTTTACAGCAAGACCGGGGATTTGCACTTGGTGCAGCGAACGCTGGGGGCATCGGCATATCGCCACCACCGAGATCTACGCGAAGGTCAGCGATGAGACGCTGAGGCGGGAATTTCCCGCAAGGAATAGTCAAACTCGATTCGTAATCCCACCTTATATTCCCCTCGATAGCGATCCTGCTCCGACCGTTTCACAACGCAAGTCACAAACGCATCAATATCTGAGAGGGACGCGCATGCGCAGACTGAGCAAGTTTGTCACGTTGGCAATGCTAGCCAGCGGAATCATCGCGATTTCCAGTATTACGTCAACAGCTGCCGTGCCATCGCTGGTCAATTACAGCGGAGTACTTACTAACGCGGGCGGCACGCCGCTCAGTGGGACCTTTAGCGTTCTTTTCGAGATCTACGGAACCGAAACCAGCACCTTCGAGCTTTGGCTTGAGACGCAATCCGTCACAACAGATGCGGCTGGACGGTTCAACGTACTCCTTGGAAGTGTCAGTCCGCTTGATGAGAATGCCTTTGATGGCGCAAGCACCTGGCTTGCTATTACGGTCGGGAGCGATCCGGAGATGACCCCACGGACACGTATCGCGACGACGCCATATGCCTTTCACATCGGCACAGTTGATGGGGCGACTGGCGGCAGAATCACTGGAAGTCTCGCATCTGGTCACAATCAATCGTTGACAGGGCCAGGAAACAGCAATTTTCTGGCAGGCGATAGCAACACGGCCTCCGGATACGCGTCCTCTGTCACGGCGGGAATTGAGAATATTGCAAGTGGATCACAATCACTTGTCGGGTGTGGCTACTTGAATCAAGCCACCGGGGGCAACTGTTTCATTGGCGGGGGGAATCAGAATACTGCAGAGGGATCCGCATCCG
>JBKKDE010000010.1:0-5030 GCA_046708665.1 Candidatus Zixiibacteriota bacterium
CTTCTACTCGATCGGTACTGGTTCCATCGGGATCTCCACCTTCAGTCCGGTCGGGCAATCCAAGCTGGAAGTACTAAAACGGTTCAGAAACGTGTTTGATTTTGCCTACCGGCGTTACCTCGACGTAGCTGAAGCGGAGGAACGGGCCAGAGAGGCGCAAATTGAAGCGTCACTGGAACGGGTACGGGCTGCTGCCCTTGGAATGAGGAAGCCCGCCGAGATGGTAGAGGTCTGTCGCATCATCTCGGAGCAATTGCAGTTGTTGGGCGTTGCGCACATTCGCAACGTTCAAACGGCCATTATCAACGACGAAAAGGGCAACTATCTCAATTACGAATACTTTGCGCAGTACAAGAACTCCAGTATTTCCGAGATCGAGACAAAGCTGCATCCAACAATTGAAGAATTCACGGACACGATCCGGCAATCCCGGGATGCGTTTTTCAGCAGAACTTTTACCGGCGAAGAGTTGAGAGACTGGATTGAGTATCGAAAACGGACAAACCAAATTCCTGATCCGCTGCTCGAGCAAGCAGAGTCGGTTCACTACTATTTCTACTCCATCGGGCCGGGGGCTTTGGGTGTGTCCACGTACGCCCCGCTGCGCGAGGACCAGCTTGATATCTTCAAGCGCTTTCGCAATGTGTTCGAATTGGCGTACCGGCGATTCGTCGATATCGAACTGGCCGAAGCACAGGCTCGGGACGCGCAGATCGAAGCGGCGCTCGAGCGAGTTCGGGCACGGTCGATGGCCATGCATCGCAGCGACGAGCTGGTCGAGGCTGCAGATGTGTTTTTTCAACAGTTGCGTTCTTTGGGTATCGAGAGCATCCGCACCGGTATCGCTACGTTCGATGAGCGGATGGAAACGGTGACCGTCTGGTCCCGGTGGCATACTGATGGGAGCTCGGCAGGTAGGATCCTCGGCGTCGTACCAAGAGACGCGCACCATTTTTTCGGTCAGTGCTTCGATGCTTGGAAACGAAAGGAGAAGTACTTCGCGATGGAGTTTGTCGGCCGCGAAGTGGAGGACTACTACCGATCCATGACGGCCATTCTCTCCTATCCGGCGCTCGATCGATTCAACGAACGCGAATGGTTCTATACAATTTTTTTCGATCAGGGATCGTTAAACGTTGTTCGCGCCGAGCGGTTGACCGAACAACAGATATCCCTTCTCCAACGATTCGCAAGCGTGTTCGGTCTCATGTACCGGCGTTTCCTCGACTTGCAGACCGCCGAAATCCAGGCGCGCGAAGCGACAATAGAGGCCGGCTTGGAGCGTGTCCGCGCTAAGGCGATGGCCATGCACACCACATCCGATCTCTCGGAAACCTCAGGGATTGTGTTTGCAGAAATGCGTCGCCTGGGCATCACCGCAGTCCGGAGTGGCGTGGTCCTGATGTCCGAATTTGCGCCTGAAGGATTGATATTCACAACTGCAACGTCCGTGGAAGCGGACACTTTCGCGGTGACCAAGTCGCTTGATTTCTCGGGACATGCGTCGCTTGAGAGGCAATATGCCTGCTGGAAACGCAAAGAGGACTACTTTGTCACGCTGAAAGGAAGCGAGATTCCCGAGTATTATGCCCATTTGAATTTGCAAATGCCGGTCCCTTCGCTGTCAGTTTCTGGGGAGCCGACGGAGGAACACGGATACTACTTTCATTTCCCCGAAGGACAGTTCTATGTCTGGACCCGTCAGCGCTACTCCGACGCCGAGCTGGCTGTCCTTGCGAGATTCAAAGCAATCGTTGAGTTGACATTTCGTCGGTATCTGGACCTACAGAGGGCAGAGTCCCAGACACGAGAGGCGCAAATTGAAGCCCGCTTGGAACGTGTGCGAAGCAGAACGCTCGCCATGCAAAGATCCGACGAGTTGGCCGAGACCGCGGCGGTGCTGTTTCAGCAACTCATTTCACTTGGTATTGAGCCCAACCGCCTGTACATCGCGATCGTGAAGGATGATTACGGCCATGCGGAATTCTGGATTACGGATGAGGACGGCAGCAAGGTGAGCTCCGCTTTCTCCACCGATCTCAACGCCAACCCAACATTCAGTAAAATGCTGACCGGTTGGCGGGATAGCCGGGTTTCTCAGGTCATCGACATGCAGGGAGAGGAATTGCAGGAGTACTTCCGCCAGTTGGGTGAACTGAATGTACCGTTCAAAGGCGGGCTTTCGCAAACGCGACGGGTTCAGACTATCGCCTATTTCTCGCGGGGATATATAGGAATGGCGTCGCCTGACCCGCAGCCGGCCGAGACGATCACACTTTTGGAGCGGTTTGCAGCCGTGTTCAATTTGACGTTTACGCGATTCAATGATTTGCAAATCGCTGAAGCACAAACCGAGCAAGCGCGTCTCGACCTTATCCAATTGCAGGCGGAGAAGAAGCGAGCGGAGCTTGCGTTGCAGGAACTTCGCGCCACACAGGAGCAGCTCCTCCAACAGGAGAAGTTGGCGTCACTGGGTCAGTTGACCGCCGGAATCGCTCATGAGATCAAGAACCCCCTGAACTTCGTCAACAATTTCTCTTCTGTTTCGGTCGAGTTGCTGGAAGAGGTCATTGCGGAGATTACTTCTACGAACCCTGAACTGATGACCGGAGAAGTACAACAGCTGCTGGCTGACATTCGAACGAACTTGAGTAAGATCGTCGAACATGGCACTCGCGCGGACGGTATTGTCAAGTCGATGCTGCAGCATTCGCGTGGAGGGAGCGGCAGGAAAGAGCCGACCGATCTGAATACCTTGGTTAAGGAGTACGTCAATCTCGCGTTTCATGGCATGCGCGCAGGCAAGAACCCTATCAATGTCGACATTGCGCTCGAGCTCCAGGAGTCAATGGGTACTGTGCCGATCATTGCTGAAGACTTCAGTCGCGTGATTATTAATTTGTGCCAGAACGCCTTTGATGCAATGAGAGAAAAAGGTATTCCCCCGGAATGGCGGACCGGTTCCTATCTCCCGAAGCTAACCGTACGGACGCGGCGCGAGGTCGGTCGGGTCATCGTGGAAATTGCGGATAACGGCCCTGGCATTCCCGAGGGGAACAAGGACAAGATTCTGCAGCCCTTCTTCACCACCAAGAAGGGCACACAGGGAACCGGGCTGGGACTGTCGATCACACACGACATCATCAAGGCCCACGGCGGCGAGTTGTCGATCCAATCGAAGCAAGATAATGGTGCAGTTTTTGTGATTGCTCTACCTGCTTAACTAGACAAATACGCCACCTGCGATGGAGATATGGGACGCATAAAATTCCTCGTAGTCGATGACGAACAAGACACCGAGTTGCTCTTCCGCCAGCAATTCCGAAAGGAACTCCGGGGTGGTGAGCTGGAGTTGGTGTTCGCCTTCTCAGGTCAGGCCGCGATGGCAATCCTCGATGGCTCACACCCGCCGGATGTGGAATACGTGTTGTCAGATATCAACATGCCGGGCATGACTGGACTGGAGCTTCTTGAACTGATCAAAGAGAAGTATCCTTCGGTGCACGTCAGCATGATCTCCGCGTACGGCGGCGGAGACAACCACAGAAGAGCCATGGATTCAGGGGCGAATGAATTCTTCACCAAACCAATCGACTTTACCAAACTGAAGCAGGAAGTTTCCAGACTGATCGACTAACTCAATCGAGGGTAAGAGACCGCGATCCTATGAAATCGTCCAAGATTATGGTGGTGGATGACGAGCCCGATCTGAAGATGCTGATCTTGCAGAAATTCAGGAAGCAGATTCAGGGCGAAGTGTATGAGTTTGTGTTCGCCCAAAACGGCGAGGACGCGTTGAACCAGCTGGAGAGATCGAGCGACATCACATTGATCCTATCAGACATCAACATGCCGCGAATGGATGGACTCACCCTTTTGCAGAAACTGCAGGAGCTGGGCGACCCCGCACTGAAAACCGTTATTGTCTCCGCGTACGGCGACATGGAGAATATTCGAACGGCCATGAATCGCGGGGCGTTTGATTTCATTACCAAGCCAATCGACTTCAACGACCTGCACCTAACGATCGAGAAGGGAATGAAGGAGATTGTTTCAATCAAATCTGCCCTCGACGATAGAAAGAGCCTCCAGGCCGTGCAGCTCGACTTGGGTACGGCCGCGCGCATACAGCGGACGATCCTGCCCCAGAAATTTCCGCCGTTTCCCCATCGGAACGAATTTGAAATCTATGCCGAGACGCACCCAGCCAAGGATATTGGTGGCGACTTCTATGACTTCTTCTTCATCGATGATACTCACCTCGCGTTTGTGATTGGCGACGTCTCCGGGAAAGGGATACCCTCCGCGATCTACATGGCGGTAGCGCGAACAATGATACGTGGTATTGCTTCGCAGGTGCTCGACCCCGCTGAGTGTCTCTCCAAAGTGAATGCCCTGCTCATCCCTGAGAGCGATTCTCACATGTTCGTAACGGTTTTCTACGGAGTTCTCGAGACGACGACCGGTCGTATTCGTTACTGTAACGGTGGACACAACCTGCCTTTCATCGTAAAGAAGGGCTCATCGGTTAATCAAATAGAGGATGCGCCCGGAATACTGCTGGGTAAATTCGATCACTACGTGTTTGCGACAAACGAGCTCCAACTCGAACCGGGCGACAGGATAGTCCTGTATACTGACGGCGTTACGGAAGCAATGGACTCCGCAGAGAACATGTATGAGGAGGATCGCCTCCAACGATTCCTTGAGTCGTACAAACCGGATAACGTGAACAATCTCGTTCGGGGGATACTAGTAGACGTGCTTTCACACGTCGGGAAAGCCGATCAGTCTGATGATGTCACTGTGCTTTCTATGGAGTACAGTGGATAACGTGTGCTGGCAATGTGTTTGGAGAGGTATGTCAACAACACATGCCTCCCCGTCCGCGAGGCACCACAATGAGCTACTTTATCGCAAGAACACGCAGATCACGCCTCGACAATTGTCTTGAATCCACCGTACAGCATCTTTCTGTAGTCAAACGGCGGCTTGCCGGTCATCATTTTGGCGATGCGTGGATCTTTCAT
>JBKKDE010000011.1:0-2632 GCA_046708665.1 Candidatus Zixiibacteriota bacterium
CGGTACCGATGCCGGACGGTAGTTTTTCTCGTTTCCGCATCGAGGATTCGCCGGTTCTGGCCCCGCATCTCGCCGCCGATTTTCCATCCTGGAAGAGCTTTCAGGGCTACGGGATAGACGATCCGACCGCCACCGCGCGTTTTGATTGGACGGAATCGGGCTTTCACGGCTACATTTTCACGTCGAACGGAACCGTTTATATCGACCCCTTCCAGGAGAAGGACCGCGACAACTATTTAGTCTATTACAAACACGAATACGGGCCGGATACGGGTAATTTCAGGTGTAATGTCGATGAATTCGCATCCCGTCTAAAGGCCTCCGATTTCCTGTCATCTACGGAAGCCATCGAGTTCTCACACGGGGCAAATATTCGCACTTATCGGATCGCTATCGCGACAACCGGCGAATGGGCCCGTTCGAATACCATGTCAACCGACCCCCAGACCGTTCGCACCGCGGCGTTGGCGGCAATGATGACAAGCGTAAACCGTCTCGATGGTATTTTTCGCCGCGAGGTTTCGGCAACGCTGCAGCTTGTCAACCCACCAATCACGAACGATGCGACGAACATCATTTTCGACGACCCGGCGACCGACCCCTACAACAATACCGACCAGGACGCTCAGTTGAACGTAAACCAGACAACCGTTGACACCCGGGTCGGCATACCGAACTACGATGTCGGTCACTTATACGGCACGGGTGGAGGCGGCGTGGCCTCGTCTCCGTCGATTTGCTCCAGCCAAAAGGCCGAAGGCTATTCGGCGCGTGAGGGAATACCGGGCGATCCGTTTACCGTCGATTATGTTGCGCACGAAGTCGGCCATCAGTTTGGCGGAAGCCACACGTACAACAACCGGGACATGGGCGGGGCCTGCACCACGCGGACAACCTCGAATGCCTTTGAGGTGGCGAGCGGTTCGACCATCATGTCTTATGTCGGCATATGCAATATCCGTAATCTGCAGCAATTTGTAGATACGGGAACGCCCGCGTTTCATATTCGGAGCCTGACTCAGATGGTTGCGAATATCCAGGATGCCGGGAACGGCGGCTCGTGCGGCACGGCGGCCGGCACGAACAGCATTCCGACCGTCAACGCTGGCGCGAATTTTACGATTCCCCGGCTTACTCCATTCACGCTGACGGCTGCGGGCGACGACGCCGATGCCGGTGACGCGGGAAATCTTCTTTACTCGTGGGAAGAATACGACCTCGCGCCGTCGGGAAGCGGCCAGCTCGGAACGCCCGCTCTTACCTATGACGTTGATACAGACGGCATTCTGCGGCCCTTGTTCCGCGCATATTCGCCCGTGGCGGGCCGGTCACGGACCTTCCCGACGATGAATTTTATCCTAAGTCCCGCGGGCAACAACCCGGCGGGGACGAACAATCCGCCGCTGACATACATGGGCACGCACCCGAATGGACTGCCCGGCGCCGCGTGTGCTCCGATGTCGGAATGCGTTACTGGCGAAAATCTTCCGTCGGTCGCCCGAACAATGAACTTCCGCGTTGCGGTTCGCGATCGGCGCGGCGGAACGGCGGATGCGGGAATGACAGTGACGACGGTAAATACGACGGGGCCGTTTCGGGTCACGACACAAGACAACGGCGTGGCGTGGGAAGCGGGATCGACGCAGACCGTCACATGGGATGTCGTCGGGACCGACGTCGCCCCAATAAGCACGGCAAATGTAAACATCCTGCTTTCGACCGACGGCGGACAGACCTTCCCAACCACTCTCGTTGCGAATACGCCCAACGACGGCACGCAGCAGATCACGGTTCCAAACGCTCCGACGACTCAGGGCCGGATCAGGGTAGAGGCGGTTGGAAATATTTTCTTTGATATTAATAATGAAAATTTTGCCATTACGGCCGGGGGCGGCCCTGCAGTTAACGTCGGCGACGCGATGGCTGTGGAACGCGGCGGAGGCGGAAGCAAGGTCGAAGGGGAGGGTACGATAGATTTCACGATTACGCTTTCGGCGCCGAGTAGTCAGAGCGTCACCGTTCGCGTAGAAACGAATGGCATAACCGCGACCGAGGGTGGCGACTTTATTTCAGTTGATAACCTGGACGTCGTGTTCCCACCGAATACGGTCACCCGCACGGTGACGGTGCCGACAATCGAAGATCCCGGCGACGAGCCCGACGAGACCTTCTCGCTTGACGTTGTAAATGTGAGTAACGCCAGCGTTGGTGATGGGCAGGGCATTGGCACGATTGTCGACGACGACCCGGTCAACGCGGGATTGGAGGGTGATCTGGCAGCCAGGCCGACAGGTGACGGGGTGTTCACATCGACCGATCTGGCGGCGATCCAGCTTTTCTTTGCCGGTGAGCCGTTTAACCAGGCCTTTAACGAGTTTCAGCGTGCCGACGGTGCTCCATACGAAACACGGGGCGACGGGCGGTTGACAGCGGCAGACGTGCAGCTGACGCGAAACTACATCGCTCAGCTCGCGGTTCAGCAGAGCGCCGGCGGGCCAACCGCGGCGGTTGCCGCACCGCCTTTGCTGCGTGAGAATGGTGGGACAAAGGGCCGGGCTTTGCGTATAGTTGGTGCCGAGGCCGTGGCGGGAGAAACGGTTGAGGTTGCAATCGAGATGGATGCATTGGGTGA
>JBKKDE010000012.1:0-6183 GCA_046708665.1 Candidatus Zixiibacteriota bacterium
GTGTGGCGACGCGAGGATCTTCGGCGGCCAACTGCTTGAGCTCGGGCTTAAGACGGATCGCCTTGTCGAGCGTCATGTCGATCTCGGCTGGGATAATCTTGGCGATACGGTCGACTTCGCCTTATGACATCCCAATCACGCGCCCGACATCGCGCACTACAGCGCGCGCCGCCATGGTTCCGAAGGTGATGATCTGGCAGACATTGTCTTTACCGTACTTCTTGATGACATATTGGATGACCTGATCGCGTCCTCGGTCGGAGAAATCGATGTCGATATCGGGCATCGAAATACGATCCGGGTTCAGGAATCGCTCGAAGAGCAGATTGAATTTGATCGGATCGATATCGGTGATGCCGAGGCAGTATGACACCAATGAGCCAGCCGCCGAGCCGCGTCCAGGCCCAACCGCTACACCGTTCTTCTTGGCGTAGTCGACCAGATCGGCGACCACGAGGAAATACCCGGCGAATCCCATACGCGAGATGACGCCAAGCTCGAACTCGAGACGCTTGTCAAGCTCGGGCGTGGTGCGCTGGTAACGTTTGGCCAGCCCCACGTGCGCGAGATGGGTGAGATAGTCTTCCTTTGATTTGTATTCGTCGGGCAAAGGGAAATCGGGCAGATAGAATTTGTGGGGTTCGAATTCGAGGTGGCACATTTCAGCGATGGCGAGGGTGTTCTCAATCGCCTCCGGGGTGTCCGCGAACAGTTTCTTCATTTCCGCGGGCGACTTGAAATAAATTTGGTCGGTGTTGTAGCGCATCCGGTCCTGATCGGAGATTACTTTGCCGGTCTGGATGCAAAGCAGGGCGTCATGTGCGTCGGCATGTTTCTGCTCGAGGTAATGGCAATCGTTGGTGGCAACCAGATTGACACCGAGCCGTTGGGCCAGCTCGATAACCAGTGGCCGGACTCTATCCTCAATGTCGATGCCATGATCCTGAATTTCGAGGTAGTAGTTCTCTTTACCCAGGAGGTCGAGATAGCGCCGGGCCACGTCCTCGGCCTGCTCGGGACGTCCCGCGAGCAGACTCTGCGCCACTTCCCCCTGCACACATGCGGATGTGGCGACAAGTCCTTCGGCGTGCTGCTTGAACAACTCAAAATCGATACGCGGACGATAGAAAAACCCTTCGGTATAGGCGGCGCTCGAGAGCTTGACGAGGTTTTTGTATCCGGTCAGGTTCTTTGCAAGCAGCAATAGATGGAAACCGCCGTCGGGGGCGCCCGACACACTCTGCTTGTGAGTCATGCTGCGCGGGGCCATGTAGGCCTCGCATCCAACAATCGGGACAATCCCCTCCGCGCGGCACTTAGTGTAAAACTCCATCGCACCGAACAGATTGCCGTGATCGGTCAACGCCAACGCGGGCATGCCAAACTCTTTGGCCCGATTGACCATCGACTCGATGCGTGTGGCGCCATCAAGCAGCGAAAACTGGCTGTGGTTATGCAGATGTACGAAATCGGCGTGTTTCATGGTCGTGGTATTCGGTGCAGCCGAGCGTCACCGTCACACGATATACGTGACTGTTGGTGTTGGAACAATCATAAAGGCTGATGCAGCGCTCTATTGGCAGGATCGAGCGCGGGGGGATGAAAAAAGGCGGGGCAAAGTGCCCCGCCCATTTTCGACGAACAACCACTTGGGGGGAGGTCTAAGGGCATCCGGTGGGGTACGGGTTGCAGGCGCACGGCTCACAAAAATTCTCGGGTTGCCCACGAAATGCCACGCCTACAATAATGACAACATCGACAACATCTGTACCCCCGTTGCAATTGAGGTCTGTGTCACCCCCTGGCAAATTGTTGCATTGCGGGGCGCTGAGTGGAGTGTGGCCGCGAAACGCCACACCGACGGTCGCCACCACATCGGTGATGTCAATGAACCCGTCGCAGGCCGGGTCGCCGTGACACGGGCACGAACAGTCGCACGCATCTCCAATTCCGTCGTTGTCGGAGTCGGCCTGGCTGAAGTTCGTAACTGTCGGGCAATTGTCGCAGACATCGCCGATCCCATCGCTGTCTTGATCCTCCTGCCCGGGATTCGCGACCAAACGACAATTGTCAACGAAATCACCCTGGCCGTCATTGTCATCGTCACCCTCGCATGAATTGCCGTGGCCATCTCCATCGGTGTCCGATTGATCCGGATTGGGGAAGTCGGGGCAGTTGTCGACGACGTCGGCCACTCCATCGGCATCCAAGTCAAAGTTGTCGATATCGCCACCACCGTATGCGCCCATGTCATTGCGCACTGTGCCCTTTGCGGGGAAGAGCGCAAACCCCGGATTGCCTCCATCCTCGATGTCGTTGTATACCGCTGCCGGATCGCCGCCATCGATGAGGATTGACCCATCGGCCGGGACATAGTTCAACAGATCGACAAAAGTCGGGGCGACATCTGAATTTCCTGTGCCGGTAGGCAGTGGGGAGATGTTGGAATAGGTATAGTTGGTTGTCCCGCCTCCCCCTGTGTTATTCGGTGTGTTCTGCCAGAAGCTGCAATTGCGCACAGTCAGTGTGCTGTTGAAGTTGTAGAATCCACCCGATTGCAGCCCCGATGTATTTCCATACACCGTATTGTTCTCAATCCGCGTGGACGATGACCCCGTATTAATCCAGATCGCGCCACCGCCAAATGATCCTCCGGCATCATTGCCAATAATGAGATTGCCGACTATCGCTCCGCCTGACGGATGGTTGAATACGATCGCCGATCCGTAACGACCGTAATTCCCCTGAAATCGGTTGCCGAGCAGGCGCGTGCGCCCGTCGCCGGCACGGACTCCGCCCCCACCCGTGCTCGTCACACCGATTGTGTTGTCGACCAGATTGTTGATAATGCGGTTGTGGCGAATCGTCGGGCCACCAAACGCACACAGAATCCCGCCGCCCTCACGATAGGTGCCGGGACTGTGCTCATCCTTCCATGCGGTTCCCGCGCCATTCTGGATCGTAAATCCCTGCAAGATCGTGCGGGCATCCTCCTGATTGATGAACATGACAACGGATGCGGTATCTGGCTGGGTCGGCAAGCTCCCATCGAGTTTCGTCGAACTGATAAATGCTGTGTCCCTGTCAAACATGTAGTGGCTGGTGAGGAGGATTCGTTTTCCTTTGAGCCGGATATTCTCAAAATACGTGGCCGGCGCGACCAGCACTGTGTCACCATTGCTAGCCGCGTCGATGCCCGATTGAACTGTCGCTTGCTCGGCCGGAACTTCGATGACTGCTGAGTGGATCCGTAACGGGGTTTTTACGAGAAGGAACAATAGGCATAGCAGAGCACTCCATCGCAAGCGCATACACTTCTCCCTTCAAGGATTCGGCTTTGGAATGGTGTCGGGCGGCAAGGGTGCCCGGAGTAACGTCCTACAGATTGGACGAACGGGCTGTCCGTTCCTTACAGTGTTTTTTCTCTCCTATGCACAATTGATCACTTAGGATGAAAATGCTCCTATGCGCAATGGATGCAAGTGAGAGCGTGGATGCTACAGCATTGCGGTGGACGTTCGGATGTGTAGTGCGAACCGTCTCCGCGGGACGGCGAGCCGTGCTAGTTACGCTGATCGAGGGCTCTACGCAGTTTCTCACGGGCGGAGTCAGAGAGATGGAGTGCCGGGCCGTGTCCCGACTCGACCGACGACGCTTCCTTACGCCCCGCTTCGGACATGAGGGCAATCTGCTTGGAATAGCTCGTGCACCAGTCGCAAATCATGAGGTGCGTGCGGATGATAAACCGTTCCTTGAGAGTGAACGGCTTCTGACGCCCATCGGAGATCTGGTGGGCAATACTGCAACACGGCGGCGAAATGCGCGCCAACGCGTTGATCAGGCCCCAGCGCAATCGTTCCAGCATCTTCATCGTTGTGTCTTGCCCTTCCCACCCATCCAACGGTTTTCCAGGCACAGTCGAAGCTGGTGTCGCGCTCTATGCAGGAGTACCCAGAGATTAGACGCGCTGATGCCCAATTCCTTGCATATTTCCTCGGTCGTCAGACCATCTACTTCATAAAGCACAAAAACCGTGCCCATTCTTGGTGGAAGCGCCGCAATACACGCTCCCAAGGCATCCCAGAACTCCTTCTTCTCAAGAAGTGAGTGAGGATCATCGGCCCATTCGACCGGCCGCCATCCCGGCGCCCAGTGGCCAATCCACTCTCCGTCGTGATTGAATCCGTCGAGTTGGTCATCCGGCACCTCCTCCTCACGCGTGATCTGTGCATCGCGGAATCGCTTGCGGAAAATGTCGATGATCTTGCTCTTGAGAATTGAGACGAGCCAGGTTTTTGCGGAGGAACGACCTTCGAACTTGTCTTTTGCTTTAAGAGCCGAGAGGAAAGTCTCCTGGACGGCATCTTCGGCGGCACTCTGATCCCGGAGCCGCACGAACGCAATGGCGTACAGGTAGTCACCGAATTCATCGACCCAGCTCTGGGGCGACAACTCGCGCGATTGATCGTCTGAAGGGGATGCCATTCGCGGGGAATCAATTGTACGGCATCGCATTTGTCTATGGATCAATCGGCGACAAAAGAAAGAGCGCCAATCAGGAGATTGGCGCTCCGAGAATCACTGCGTACTTCCCTACCGACGTTTCTTGGCGACTACCTTCTTCTTCGCGGGCGACTTCGCTCCACCCGACTTCCGCTTGGCCAATGCCTCATCGATCACATCAGCCAGATCCGGTTTGCCGATTTCTTGCAACTCGTAGCGGACACGCACGCATGGCTTCTTGATCTTCATGATGCGTCGCAGATCAATCGGCGTGGCTATCACAACCGCATCGACATCGGCGGCATTGACAGTCGCCTCCATGTCTTTGGTCTGCTTCGCGCCGTAACCCATGGCCGGGAGCAGTGCGCCGATATCGGGGTATGTCGCGAATGTGTCCTTCAACGTGCCGCGAATCCACGGACGCGGATCGACAATCTCGGCCGCGCCGAACTTCTTTGCGGCCACCACACCGGCGCCGTACTTCATCTCGCCGTGGGTGAGTGTCGGGCCATCTTCGATGACCAGCACGCGATTGCCGGTGATGAGCTTCGGCGCATCGACGAACACAGGTGACGCGCCTTCGATCACGACGGCCTTTGGATTGCGCAGGGCAATATTGTGACGGACTGTCTCGACGCCTTCCGGTGAGGCGGTGTCGATCTTATTGATCACGATCGCATCGGCCATCATCATGTTTGCCTCACCCGGATGGTACGAGAGCTCATGGCCGGGACGATGCGGATCGGCGACGACGATGTGCAAATCGGGACGGTAGAACGGGAGATCGTTGTTGCCGCCATCCCACACAATCACATCCGCTTCCTTTTCGGCGCGTCGGAGAATGACCTCGTAGTCCACGCCGGCATAGATCACAGTGCCGGTCATGATGTGGGGCTCGAACTCTTCGCGTTCTTCGATTGTGCAGTTGTACTTATCGAGGTCGGACATCTCGGCAAACCGCATACTGATTTGTTTGGTAAGATCGCCATAGGGCATGGGATGACGGATCGCCACGACCCGAAGCCCACGGTCCTTCAGGATTTGACACACCCGACGGGTCGTCTGCGATTTGCCGGAGCCAGTGCGCACGGCGCCGATGGAGATTACCGGCTTGGTCGACTTGAGCATTGTTTCTTTCGGGCCGAGCAATGTGAAGTCGGCACCCGCCGCGATCACGCGAGAGGCCTGATGCATCACGAATGTGTGTGGCACATCGGAGTACGCAAACACCACTTCATCGACATTGAGGTCGCCAATGAGTTTTTCGAGTTCCTGTTCCGCGAAGATCGGAATGCCCTTCGGGTATCCCTTCCCTGCCAGTTTCGCGGGGTACTTACGTCCGGCGATGTCGGGAATCTGCGCGGCTGTGAATGCCACGACTTGATTGGCTGGCTTGCCGCGGTAGACGGTATTAAAGTTGTGAAAGTCGCGCCCTGCGGCGCCCATGATCAGTATTCGTCGAGCCATTGTAGTCTCCTCGGTTCAGCAACATTCGTGAAATCGTAGCGGCGCGATTCATCGCGCCCGGACGCCATGAATGGCGCCCCTACGGGACACAGGTGGAGCGACGCACTTAGACCGCGGAGGAGAACCAGAGGTGCTCGATCATCGAGTCAATGCAGTGGAGCGTTTGGGCGGTGCGGGGTTTCATGTGGGTAATATACGCAACATTGTCATGAT
>JBKKDE010000013.1:0-5410 GCA_046708665.1 Candidatus Zixiibacteriota bacterium
GCGCAGGAGATTTCGTAGTCACCTGTGACTGTGGGTGTCCAAGAAACCGGAATCATCATTCCGGGGATCACGTCCTGCTTAACACGCATCTCTTGCAGAGCAAACGAGTGGATAACATCCTTGGACGACAGGTAGATAAGCGCAGGTTTGTTAACCGGCAGGTGCAATTGATTAATTGTCCAGACATCATCCTTCGCGGCCGGGTCCTCACGGTCGAGACCTACAGGGTTTGTGGCATCGTCCATGAGCTTGACATCGACACGCCCGAATTTCTTGTCGGGGCCGGCGTAATGACAGTTCCACTGGAACTGTTGAGCGACAACGCGAACCACCGATGACTCTGCTTCGGATGGTGTCTGCACGACGACTTTCGCCCAGAGTGGGATCGAGAATCCGACCAGCAGGATCACTTCGATAACGGCGATGGCGCCTTCGATATACGACGAGAAGTGACTCTTCACTCCGGTGTAATCGGCCTTGGGATTATTGCCTCTGCGGAATTTCATCAGAATGAACGCGAAGAATGCGCCCCAGCCGATGAAGAGGACAAACATGATGATATGAACGACGCCTATCAGTTGATCGATTTGCCCGCCGTGGGCTGACGCCAACCGTGGTAGTCCGAGCCAGTCAGTCATTCGTTACTCCTCGCAAGCCATCAAGCCATGCGGTGTCGATGGGTGCACGCTTTGTCGTGCGAGCACGCCGCCACAAATAGAGGAAGAATCCGAGAACGGTCGATACCACGGTTCCAGTAATCGCCAGCAATGCCCAGATCGCGCTGTTCATGCCGGCGGTCATTGGTGAAGACGGGTCGCCACCGCAGACAGAGCAGGCGTGGGCTGTGGCCGACGACGCGAGAAACGCACCTAAAAGCAACAAAGATTGCTTCGCCACGCAAAGAGCGCGTGACTCGCAATGACGGCTGTTGGCGATTCGGCGGATCATAGGAAGCTGATGTCCTTCAGTTTGCGGAGGAAACGGATGCCATAGATGATGAGCCCGATTCCGCCGAGCAGTCCCGCCATCGCGAAGAGCAAATGCCCGACGTCGCTCGAGCGGACGTACTGCGCCAGACCCCACGCGCCGCAACCAAAGCACATGAGCGACGACAAGGTGATAAACGCGATGTGAAATGCCTTAAGCGACATATCTCATTTTCCCAAGTGATCGAGCTGTGTAAACAGTGGAACCAGCATCAGAATCGCGAAGAATGCCGCCGTCAGGTACAGAGTCCAGTAGATCAGCTTACGCTCGGACACCAAGTGCATGAAGTACAGGCACACAAGTGTTCCCTTCACCACCGCGATGAACATCGCGATAACGATGTGCATCGTCGTCGAGACTTTCAGGTACGAGGCGATGACGGTCAGCACTGTCAGGGCGGCAAGCGCGACGAAGATGCCGATGTAGCCGCGAACCTCTTTTTTTACATCATGGGCATGTGCCTCAGCCATGTATCCTCCTCAACACACAAGTGATCGTCGCGTGTTCGACTACTTACCGCCAACGGCTGCCTTGACGGCCTCGGCTTGTTCTTTCGACGCCGATACGAGCGTGCTATGGATCCACGCCTTGCCAATGGCCCCGTCGGACATTGTGACTTCAACTTGCACCCATTCACCATCTAGCGCGCCAGTGGCGCCTATAGGATCCAGAAATTTCAGCTTGGCAACGATTGTTGCGTCTTTCGACGGCATCGAGCGCACGTTGGCGCTGTTGACGTTGACATACAAAGTGCGCAATGTCTGCTCACCGCCCAAATTGGAGCCGGAAGAAGCGGAGGTTGCCGTTGCATCGGACGCGGCGGCTGGAGTTGATTCAGTGCTCGAGGTCGATTCTCCCGACTGCTTTGGCGCCTTGCGGGTGGTCGTCCCCTGTGACGCCGATCCCGAAAAACACGAAGCCAGCAAGCCGGAAACGGCCAGGGCGACGATAGCGCTGCTAAACTTGTTCATCGAATCCCCCTCATGGCTACAAGAGATACAGAAGTGGAAACAGAAATATCCAAACCAGATCGACAAAGTGCCAATAGAGTCCGGTGACTTCGACGCGGTTGGTGAAACGTCCAGGGTCAGTCTTCCACATTTTTGTGCCGGGCCCAAGCAAGTACGCCATCACGATCATCCCGCCGAGAACGTGGATTCCATGCAGTCCGGTCAGCGTGAAATAGATCGCCATAAACGTATCATTTTTCGGATACAGGTGATGCGAGAATTTCGATGTGTACTCGATGGCCTTGATGACAATGAATCCGACGCCGCACAGGAACGTCATTAGCATGTACATCTTATATGCACCGAAGCGTCCCTGCTTCAGCGACGCCCACGACATCACCATCGTCACCGAAGACGTAATGAGAACCATCGTGTTGAGCGTGGCCAGCGGGACATTGAGAATGTCTGCACCGTGGGGCCATGTCGCCGCGCCGACGCGCAGGAGCACATACGACGAGAACAACGCTCCGAACAGCATGACTTCGGAGGCGAGAAACAGCCAGATGCCAAGCTTGCCGTTGTAGAGCCCTGTATCCGGACGCGGTTCAACTGTGTAAGGTATCTGCATCGCGCTTATGCCTTCGCCGCAGCGTTTTGTGGTGTGAAGTCCTTCGGCGCACCGGGGACCGAATATTCATAGGGCCCGTGGTGAACAACCGGCTCAGTCAGGAAGTTGCCGTGCGGCGGCGGTGACGGGGCCGCGGCCCATTCCAGTGTTGTCGCTTCCCATGGGTTGGCATCGACCTTCTGACCTTTGAACATGCTGTAGAAGAAATTCCAGATGAACGGCACCTGTGCGACGGCCAGCATCCAAGCCCCATACGACATCACTTCGTTCCAGTGCAAGACGCCCTGCGAATGCGCGTATCCCGCGCCACCGTCGTAGAGACGGCGCGACACTCCGGCAAGTCCCTGGATAAACATGGGCATGAAGATGACATTCATGCAGATGATTGTCCCCCAGAAGTGCAGCTTTCCGAGCCCGTCGTTCATTTTCCGTCCGGTTGCCTTCGGGAACCAGTAATAGATTCCCGCGAACAGCGCGATGATGGACCCCGGTGCAACGACATAATGGAAGTGTCCTATAACATACATCGTGTCGTGCAGTTGGATGTCTGTGGTCGCCAGGCCAAGCGGCAATCCGGTCAGACCGCCGATGCCAAACATCGGCAGGAAGCCCAGGGCGAAGAGCATCGGCGTTGTAAATCGGATTGACCCGCCCCAGAGTGAAATGATGAGCGCGGTGATGATGATGACCGACGGAATGGATATGATCATCGTCGTAGTCTGGAAAAACGCCGATATCGCTGTGCCCATGCCCGTGAGGAACATGTGATGCGCCCACACAATAAAGGACATCAACCCGAGGAAAATGGTCGCGTATACGAGAGACTTATATCCCCAGAGAGGTTTGCGCGTGTTGTTCGCGATGACTTCGGCAACGATGCCCAACGCCGGGAGAATCAGCACATACACTTCCGGATGCGCCAGGAACCAAAACAGATGCTGCCAGAGAAGCGGGTTTCCACCTCCCGAAACATCCAATGCCTGACCGGAGACGACCAATCCCGAAGGCAGAAAGAACGATGTGCCCGCAAGTCGATCCATGAGCTGCAAGACGCCGGCCGCTTCAAGCGGCGGAAAGGCAAGCAACAGGAGAAACGCGGTGATGAACTGCGCCCAGACAAAGAAAGGCAACCGCATCCAGGTCAAACCGGGCGCTCGCAATTGAATGATCGTTACGATGAAATTGACGGAACCGAGAAGCGACGAGGTGATGAGAAAGACCATGCCAATCAGCCACATGGTTTGGCCGGTTGTCGCGATGCTGGAAAGTGGCGCATAGGAGGTCCAACCCGAGTTGGCGGCGCCACCCGGCACGAAAAATGACGCGAGCATAATGACGCCACCCAAGAAGTACACCCAGTATGACATCATGTTCAGCTTTGGAAAGGCCATGTCAGGCGCGCCAATCTGAAGCGGCATGACATAGTTGCCAAAGGCGCCAACCGCCAATGGCACCACGCCCAAAAAGACCATGATGGTGCCGTGCATCGCGCCGAAGGAATTGTAGAGCTGCGGCGTGATGATGCCGGTCAACGCGTCTTCCCCGAAGAACTTCTCGAGGAGGCCGCCGATGACGGGTACTGTCTCATCCGGATACGCCAACGACCAGCGCATCAACATCATCAGGAAAAATCCAAAGAACAGGAAGACCAGTGATGTGATGCCGTACTGGATGCCGATGACCTTGTGATCCTGGGAAAAGACGTACTTGCTCCAGAAACCCAACTCCGGCTCGTGATGACCGTGACCCGCGTCGGCATGGCCAGCGGCATGTGCACTATGGGCCGTATGCGAATGGTCCATCAATCCCTCATCCCTCACTCGCGATTTTCATCGCGTGCGGTTGTCGCTTCACAGTGGTGCGGCGCGACCCGTCTTAGGCGCCGGCCTTCGGTGCGAAGGTAAAGTTCGCGGCTCCGGTGGCATTGTCGCCGACCGTTACCGACTGTGTCATCGTGCCAAGCTTCTCGTGCCATGCCTCGATTTCATAGGTGCCCGGCGGCAATGGTCCGATATTGAAGTTGCCATCGACTCCGCTCACCGCGAAGTACGGATGATCAAGCACTCCAACGTAGGCGGCCATCCACGAGTGAACGTCACACTTAATCTTGACCATAACCTCCTGCTGATTGAAGGTCTTGGTCACACGCATGCCCTGCTTGGGCATGGCGAGGTTGAACTGCGGGTTAATCGTCGGAACGGCGTGGACATTGTGCAATGTCGGATCGCTGTTTAAGATCGCCAACGGCTGACCGGTGCGGATGCCGAAGACATGCGGGAAGTATTCGCATCCCTTCTGATCGAACACCGCGGTGTCCTTCGGAGCGGATGGCTTCGGTCCGGAGTAGTTCTTCACGTAGACGAAGACATTTCCAAGCATGCCATTGGCATCAACGAGGTACTCACTTGTGTAGACGTCAGTCGTGTGCTGCTTGCTGCACACTGGGTCGGCGTCCATCATCAGCTTAGTCGGCTTGGGTGCGGTTCCTTCGAACTTAATGGCACCGGAAATACGGGCAGTAGCCGCCGAGGCCGCCGGAGCCGGAGCCTCTGTCTTGGTTTCGGCTGGCTTGGAGGCCGACTGTTCACCACCGCCACCACCGCATCCGATCAGGGATACGAACCCAGCGCAACATACGGCTGCCACAAGCTTCCAGCCATTATTGGTGCGAAAATTCACTGCCTTGCTCCTTTCAAAAAGATTCAGAATTCGCTCGCTACACTTTTCACATCCTCAACGAGTGTGACAGGTTACGCAGAAGTGTGGTCGCCGAAAACAACAATTTTGACCCTCTAATTGAAGTTGCAGCATCGCGAATGTCTGCGACCGTGGATGAGGAGTGTTA
>JBKKDE010000014.1:0-2845 GCA_046708665.1 Candidatus Zixiibacteriota bacterium
CTTCAAGGGCACCCAGACACTCGGCACACGCGACTTCTCGAAAGAAGCGCCATTGCTGGACCGCGAAGACTCATTGCGCAGCGCGATTGTCAGCGAGGAACGCAAGGCCGAAATGTATGCCTTTCAACGGTCCATCGGGCTCGCGAATGTCCCTGACAACGCCGCAACCATCGAGGCATTGAAGGCCGACTTGGAAGAGGTCAAGCTTGCGCTCGACGCTCTCGTTGACAAGAACGCCTACGAGCAACTCTACTCCCGCAACGGGGCATCAGGTTTCAACGCGGGGACTGGCTACGATGGTACGACCTACTACGTCAATCTCCCATCCAACCGTTTGGGGCTGTACATCGCGGTCGAAGGCGACCGCATGACCAACCCCGTCCTGCGCGAGTTCTACGCCGAACGCGATGTCGTGATCGAAGAACGCCGGTTGAAGGTCGACAACGAGGGCTCAGCCAAACTGTTCGAACAGCTCATTGGCACCGTCTTTATCGCTCATCCGTATCAGATCTTCTGGGAATGGAAGTCCGAGGTCGCGCACCTGACCCGGCCGAAGTTGGTCGATTTCTACAAGCGCTATTATGCGCCGAACCGCATGGTCCTCGCGATCGTCGGTGACGTCAAGGCCGAAGAAGTCTTCACGCGCGCGGCGGAATCGTTCGGCAAAGTCCCGCGGCAACCCGATCCCGATCCGGTCGTGACCGAAGAACCGCCGCAAGAAGGCGAACGACGCGTCGTGCAAAAGTTCGACGCCGAACCGTATATGTCCGTGGCATATCACAAGTGCGCCTTCAACGATCCCGATGAAATCGTCTACCGTGTGCTTCACCGTTTGCTATCCGACGGGCGCACGTCCCGGCTCTACAAATCGATGGTGATCGATCAACAGTTGGCCACAAACGTATCCACCTACGAATTCCCCGGCTCGCAATCCGGCGACCTCGACCCCAACGTGTTCGTGATTGATGTCGAGCCGAAGTCCCCGCACACGACACTCGAATGCGAGACGGCCCTCTACGCCGAACTGGAACGCGCCGCGACTGTACCTGTGACAGCGCAAGAGTTGCAAAAAATCAAGAACCGCATCGAATCCGACTTTGTCTGGGCGCTCTACTCAAACCTCGGCCTTGCCAATCAGATTGCCGAATATGAAGCCCGTGCCGGCGACTGGCGGTTCCTGCTCAGTGTCCGCGAACAACTTGCCAAGGTCACCGCGGAGGACATCATGCGCGTGGCGAAGAAGACATTCACCGCGGACAATCGCACCGTCGCGACATTGGTGCCGCTCAACAACGAATCCGCAGGATTGTAGGGGAGAGGATGAGACACATGACGTCATACAAATCATTGATGGCAGTCGCCGCTGTCGGGATCGCGCTTCTGGCCACTCAAGCCCGGGCGGAAACTCCATACTCCTCATGGAAATTCGAGGACATCAATTTCAATCCGCCAGTACCCGAGCGATTCGTCCTCTCGAATGGCATGATTGTCTACTTTCTTCCCGATAGCCAATTGCCCGTCGTCACGATCTCCGCGCTCGCGCGAGCCGGTGAAGCCTTCGTCCCCGCCGAGAAATCTGGGCTGGTCGGGATCGTCGGTGAAGCGCTGACTACCGGTGGCACAACGTCCCGCACTCCCGATCAGGTCGATGAACAGCTCGAGTTCCTGGGAATCCAGTGGAGCGGGTCGATCGGCATGGAGTCGGCGGAATTCTCCATGCAGTGCCTGTCGAAGGACTATGCGAAAGCCATCGAACTCCTCTCCGACCTCATGATCAATCCCGGCTTCGAGCAGTCCCGCGTTGAACTGGCGATCGACAACGCGCTGGAGGATTTGCGCCGACAGAATGACTCTCCCGGACGCATCATCCGCCGCGAGTTCAATAAGGCCGTATACGGCGAGCATCCCTACGGTCGTACGCCATCCGAGAAGACGCTGTCTGGGATCACGCGCGCCGATGTGGAGTCGTACTACAAGAGCTACATTCTCCCCAACACGACCATTCTGGCAATCTCCGGCGATCTTGACCCGGCCAAGGTCAAGTCATCCCTCGAGAACGCTTTCGCCAAGTGGAGTCAGGGGGAGGCGCCAACCGCGACTGTTCCCAACACCCCGGATCCGACTCCCGGAATCTTCCAGATCGAAAAGGACATCAGCCAGACCAATTTGCGGTTCGGCCATCTCGGTATCGACCGCCGTAATCCCGATCGTCATGCCCTGAGAATCATGAACCACATCCTCGGCGGCGGCGGATTTACCTCACGCATGGTCGGCAAGGTGCGTTCCGATTCCGGTTGGGCCTATTCAGTCGGAACTGCATTCACGTATTCAGACAAGCCCGGACTCTTCCTGGCGACCTGTCAGACCAAGACAGAGACCACAACCAAGGCGCTCTCGCTCATGCAGTGGGTGATCGAGGACCTGCGCAACAACGGCATCCGTGAGGAAGAACTGACGACCGCCAAAGAGTCCGTCGTCAATTCTGATGTCTTCAACTACGACACGCCGGTGGAAGTCGTCGAAAATTACGCGTGGCAGGAGTACTATGGTTTTCCCGCCGATCAGATGAAGCAGGACTTGTTGGCCATTCGCGCTGTCACCATAGCCGATGTCGATGCTGTCGCGAAAAAATACCTCGATCCCTCGAAGTACGTCATCGTCGCCGTCGGGAAAATCGCCGAGTTTGATGCGCCGCTGACCAAGTTCGGTAAGGTGCAGACAATCAGTCTGGAACCCACTCCGTAGCGAACCATCTCACAACTGGAATGAACGAACGAGGGACGCAGACAATGCGCCCCTCGTTTTTGTACACAGTTGGATTGGATCAAACGCCGTCAGCACTCTT
>JBKKDE010000015.1:0-13959 GCA_046708665.1 Candidatus Zixiibacteriota bacterium
GCCAGTTTTTCGCTGGGGCCGATCCCGACGACTCGAATCACGGCATGCGGACGTGCCTTGCGCACTTCGGCAAAGGCATCAATCAACGTGTCGATACCCTTTCCGGTCATCAATCGCCCGACGTAGAGGCACAATGTCATGTCGTTGGTGATGCCGAGCATGGCGCGCGCGGCTTGAATCTGATCGGCGGTTGGTGTCGGCGTGATGGTGATCCCGTTGGGAATGACTGTAATCTTGTCTCGCAGCCAGGAGAACTGCTGCAGTTCCGACTTCACCATCTCGGATGGCGCGATCACGTGCTTGATCAAGACGCCGGTCAGTCGGTGCACCAAATTGTTCTTGGGCTTTGGGCCCATGCGCCAGATGATCGGGATGCCGAGCCGTTTGGCGGCGATGCCGACGCTTCTGATTTCGCGGGCTGTTGTCACGAGGACGACGTCGGGCTTGTGTTCGCGCATCCAACGGTGGGCGATGTGTGCGGTCTTCAGGTCAAAGTCGTGTTTGAACGGCCACTCGACTGTCGGCAAACCTGCCGCCTTGGCTCGAGTGAGCACTTCGGCATCGGCGCGACCGGCCACTGTGATGTCCCAACCGCGTTCGGCCAGCTCGCTGCCGACCAGAACGATCCAATGCTCTCCGCCGCCCCAGAAGGTCAGCGCATCACAAAACAGAAGGCGCGCGATCGGGCTCCTCCGGCTGTGGGGTTTGTTCGACGAACTGGAGGTTGTAGAGACGTCGATAAATACCGTTGCTGGCGATCAATTCGTCATGCGTGCCGCGTTCGGTGATTACACCCTTATCAACAACCACAATCATGTCGGCGCGTCGCACGGTCGAGAGTCGATGTGCAACGATCAGGGCAGTACGATCCTGCAGCAAATTGTCGATGGCACGTTGGACGGCGACTTCCGATTCGGTGTCGAGTGCGGATGTAGCTTCGTCGAATATCAGGATCGGCGGATCCTTGAAAATTGCCCGGGCGATGGCGAGGCGCTGCCTTTGTCCTCCGGAGAGCTTAACACCGCGCGGTCCGATGAGTGTGTCCCACTTTTGCGGAAGGGCTTCGATGAATCCGAGCGCGTAGGCGGCATCGGCGGCGCGGCGCAGACGGTCTGGATCGACGTTGTCGTAGCCGTAGGCAATGTTGCGCGCCACGGTGTCGTAGAAGAGCACGACATCCTGAGTGACTACGCCCAGAAGATCGCGCAGCGACTTGGTCGTGAGTCTGCGGATGTCCGTACCATCGACGCTGATGGACCCTGACTGTGGATCGTAGAAGCGCGCCATGAGGTCGCAGAGAGTCGACTTGCCGCCGCCTGAAGGTCCGACGAGCGCAACTGATTGGCCGCGTTTGATGGTGAGGTCGATATCGCGCAAAACAAGGTCGTTGCCGTAAGAGAACGACACACTGTTGTATCGAATCTCGCTGTGAAACCCTTGAAGCGGCTTCGCGTCGGGAGCGTCTTTTACTTCGATGGGAGTATCCAATGCCTCAAAAACACGTTCGGCAGCGGCTTCGCCTTCGGCGAGACGCGAATGGACATTGGCGAGGGCTTTGACCGGCTGGATCATCGAGAATACAAGCAGCACGTACGTCATGAATTCGCCGGGCTGGAATCCAGTGCCATCGAGAACAGTACGTCCGCCGAACCAGAGAATGATGACACCGGCGACAGTGCCAAGGAACTCATTGATGGGCGAACTTGCCACACGGGCACGGGCCATTTTCACCATGGATTTATAGTAGCCGCGATTGGCGTCGGCAAATCGCCCCTTCTCGTGATCCTCTCTGCCGAATGCCTTTACTACGCGTACGCCCCCGATTGACTCTTCAAGGATAGATGAAATGTCGCCCATGCGTTCCTGGGCACGCCGTGAGTACCGTCTGATATAGCGCCAAACGACGGTCATGGCGCCAATTGAAATTGGAAGAACTAAACCCGCAAGGATTGTGAGCCGCCAATTTAGCGCGAATAGAGAAATCATCAGGACGAGGATGAGCAGTGGATCGCGAAACAGCCGACCGAGGGCTATGTCGAGCATGTCATTCAGGATCCGGACATCATTGCCCACCCGCGAGATCACCTGACCGGTACGCGTGCGCGTGAAATACGCAATTGAGAGATCGTGGTAGTGGGCGAACATCTGATCGCGGAGTTTGCGGATGATGCGTTGCTGTGTGAGCGCGATGGCAAACGACTGGATGTAGCCGCAGATGGCTTTCAATAGAGAGATCAAAAGAATAGCGATGCAGAGCCGCGCCAGTGTCTCTACGGGATCGCCGGCGACGACGAATTGCTGCAGCAGTTCTTGGAATGTGCTCTTGATTCCGGCGAACGTGCCATCGACACCAGCTCCAGAGAGACTTTCCATTGCTTTCGTGGTGGGGTCGGCGGGCATCTGGCCGAAGATTGCACCGACCAATGGGCCGATGAGCCAGATTTGCAATGCGGACAAGAACACGAAGAAGACGGTGGCGACAATTGACCAGGCAAGCAGGCTGCGGTACGGCTTGATGTAGGGCAAGAAGCGCCAGAGCGGGGAACGGGTCTTTGGCTTCTTCATGCGAACGGGACCACTTTCTCGTTCAGACACTGTTCAGCTCGCCGTGAGGTTATCCAGAGAATTGTATGGATCACTTCCTCGACAATATCCATTGCTGGGTCATCGATCAGTGCTGTGTCCCGTAGCCCAAGCGGATTGTAACGCCCCCTCTTGTCAATCGTGAACACAGTGACCACTCCCTGCTTCGGCGGAGTGGCTGCGGCAAGATGCATCGGGCCGCAATCGCCCGAAAAGAACACATCCGAGTGACTCACGACCGAAATGAAGTCACGAAACGCGAGTACACCGAGAGCTTTGACAGCCGGCACAGTCTGCGAGAGCACTTCGTTCGCTGCGAGTGCGTCTGCGGGTCCCCAGAGTACACCAACTTGGACACCGGACGCCGCGAGTTGATTGGCAACTGACGCAAAATTTGCGGCGCCCCATTGTTTGCGCCCCCGCGCACCCGGATGAATCACGACCGTGACGTTCTCAAACCTCCAACCGAGATCGTTACACAGATTCTTGGAATACCCGCTGTCAATCGACGGCTTGAGTAGCGGTCTGGGGTCGATGTCGAATTTCGTGAGCGCGCGCAGTAAGTCGAGGTGTCGCTCGGTTTCGTGACGGTCAACTGTTGCAACGGGAACGGCGACTTCGTAGCACTTCGATGCTTCGCCCCTGTCGTGACCAATCCGGAATCGGCCGCCGGAGTAGGCGGTGATGGCCAGATGTGTGAACGAGACCGAGTGATCGCCGGAGGCATCGAAGACGAGGTCGAATTTACCGCGACGGAGCCGCCGAATGAAGCCGACAAAGGCCACAGGGTTGCGCGCATAGTGCTTCTTGTCGAATGGGATGAATTCGTCGGCTGAAGGAATGAACTCGCACAAGTCCCAGTAGCGGCGCGACATGACGAGTGAGAGATGGGCTATCGGGAAGCGCTTTTTCAATGCATTGAGTAGCGGGATGATTAGGATGGCGTTGCCGATTCGTTCATCGGGACGGACCACAAGGATCCGCCGGACTGAGGCGAGTTCGGACTCCGTTGGCCGGCGTCCCGGTGACTTGGCCAAACGCGCCAGTCCGAAGAGGCCGAGGCGTTTCAGTTGTCGTTCGAAGGCAGAGGCCATGAAGGGGAAATAACGGGAATTGCGGGGTGGGAGTCAAAGGCGACGCCAATCAGGAGAATGGCGTTCCCAGGTATAGGGCTACTTCGGGAATCTGGCTCTTAGGGCGGCGAGGACGGCGGGAGGGACGAATGGGGCGACATCGCCGCCGTGGCGGGCAACGTCTTTGATGATTGTGGAGGCCAGGTAGGTGTACTTGGCGTTTGGCATCAAGAAGACAGTTTCGACATTGGGCGCGAGCGAGCGATTGGTGAGGGCTATTTGGAATTCGAATTCGAAGTCGGAGACGGCGCGCAGGCCGCGTATGATTGAGAGTGCTTTGCGTTCGATGGCGAAGTGGGCCAAAAGACCGTGGAACTCGACTATCTCCACACGGCTTTGCCAGTCGTGCGCATTCAAGAGCGGCAGCGAGTCGCGGATTAACTGGGCGCGTTCGGCGCTGGAGAAGAGCGGATTTTTGTTGGGATTGAGCGCGACCGCGATCAGGAGATGATCGAACAGGTGCAAGGCACGGTCGATCAGATCGAGGTGACCGTTGGTGATCGGGTCGAAGGTACCGGGATAGATGCCCAGACGGTCGCTTGTGGTCATCACGACTCCTCATTGCTGGCAGGAGCGTCTATGCCCCAGCGCCAGAAGGTCAACACAGTATCGCCAAAACGGCGGGTAGTCCAGAGTGAAAGACCCTCGGGCGTTTCGCCAGGTTCATCCTTCTTGTGATGTTCAATGACGAACACGCCTTCTTCGGCGCGGCAGTCGGAGGTCGCAATGGCGCGCAGAGTCTTCGCGGCCCAGCCATCGCCGTACGGCGGATCGGCGATTATCAGCGTGAACAGCTCAGTCCTCTTCCCTGCCGACTTGAGAAACGCCAACGCATCGGATCGAATCGTGGTCACTTGCGAATCGGCACCGACGAGTTTGACATTGTCCATGGTCTTCTTGAGCGACTTGGGCGACTCATCGACGAAGACGGCTGATTCTGCGCCGCGCGAGAGCGCTTCGAGCCCGAGAGTACCAGCACCGCAGAAGAGATCGAGCACGGTGGCTGTGGGAACATCGTGCATGAGGATATTGAACAGTGTTTCCTTGACGCGGTCGGCAGTCGATCGAACGTGGTCTCCGGGCACAGGCATGAGGCGGCGGCCTTTGTATCGTCCGGCGATGATTCTCATTCTGACTCGCTGCTGTCTGCGACCATTTCGCGATTCAGTTCGTCGGCGAACTTGACCCACCCGGAGAGCATCGCGGCTTTGCGCGGCCCGATTCCTTTGACTCGCTGCAGATCCGTAAGATTGACGAATGAGCCGTTCGTGGAGCGTTCCTCGATGATGCGTCGGGCCAATTCAGCGCCAATCCCGGGGAGCCGCGCCAATTCGCGGACATCGGCGGAGTTCACGTTAATGAGCTCAGCGGTAACAACTGTGCGCGCACGCGCCGGCTGCTCCTGGGTAATCGCAGAGGCAGTATCCGGTCGCGCCAGAGTGTCAACGGACCCAATCGGGACATCTTCAATCACCCAGACCGGATTTGGCTTTTGGCTATCGCGCCATTCGGAGTAGCCAATCACCGCGACACAGGCCACAATGATTCCGGCGACGACCCCCACCTCGCGACGGGTGAAGCCGTAGGGTCCTGCATGATCGCGCAGATCGGATTCCGGATTGTCCATCAGAGATCGTAGATCACGGCGATGAGGACACGTCCGACGGTCGCAAGCGACGCCGCTGCACACTTGTCGGCGGTATCCATTGTTGTGTGCCAAGGTGCATAGTCGAAGTCGATGATATCAATCGCTGAGATGCCTTTCATGAGCAGCGGCATGTGGTCATCAAAGACATCGGGGCCGCGGGCGTGTACGAACGCGGTTTCGTTGATTTCCGCGGCCTTCTTCCACACCCGCTCAACCACTTCCGGCGCGAGGCGAAACGAGTGACCTTCGATTGGCAAACGAAGGTCTTTGTCGCCGATCATATCGACATTGATCGCCCATTCATACCGTGATGGTAAGTGCGCCGCGAAATGAAACGACCCCTGGCACCACTGCCCCGGTGACGTGCCATACTCACCACCGTCTTCACCGTCGAAGAAGACAAGATCAACGCCGATTGGCGGAGGTATCGAGTCGAACACACGCGCCAGTTCAAGCAAGACTGCCGCACCAGACGCTCCGTCATTGGCACCTGGAACCGGCTGGGTGCGCAGTGAGGTATCGGGGTCGAGGTCGGCGTGGGGGCGGGTGTCCCAATGGGCACTGATCATGATGCGACGGGAGGCGCCGGGATTGAATCGCGCGACGAAATTGCTCATCAAGGCCGAGTCAGGCGAACCCATCACCGTACCTTTGAACTCTTGAGCCCATGTTGTGTCGGCGTGCCGGGTCAGTTGTTCCTGTATCCACATCCCGCACTCGCCATGCCCCATCGTGCCGGGAATTCGCGGACCGAAGTCAGTTTGCCGGACAAGATCGGAGAAGGCGCGTCGCTCGTCGAAAGTCGGCTGTGGCGGCGAACATCCGCAAAGGCAGAACACGACGACGATCAACAGGCATCGCATAGGCGCAGTATAGCCGTTTCGAATCGCCGGGGAAAGAGTGATACGGGGCCGATTAGAACGTGAACTCCGCCCAGATGCCGAGACTGCGTACGTGGGTCTTGCGACGACCGGTCGAGGGTGAACGGTCCGAACGGTCGGACCATTCGGCGGTCATGCCGCCCTTCATGCGCAGAGAGAACGAGTAGGTGGCCTGAGGCGAGATTGTAAGCGTCTTGCTTGAAGACGTTAGCGTCAACACTGACGACGTGTCGGCGCCTGTAAAGGACTCGTCGACTTTGTATCCAACACTCACCGACAACGACATTGTCGAGCGCAACCGCAGTCCACGGAGAATCGGCAGCGGAATACCATTGGGTGAGGAGAACGAGTAGTTCCCGGTCACACGAATGGAGCTGGCATCTTTATGGCTCTTCTGCTTGCTGACGAATTGCCGTGTGTCGGCGTCGCCGGTTTCATAGACAAAGTTGGTCGTGAATCCGCTCTTCATCGTTCCCTGGATGGACACAAGCGGGGTGAATGCGCGCGAGGACGTTTCCGACTGAATCTGTCCATTGGTAAACGACGCGTCCTTTTTGCGTTCGTAGCCGACGCGCGCTGTGGCCGAAGTAAAGAGCCACTTGAAGGGGATCAACCGCTCCAGACGTTGGAAGCCCGTGGAGAGCGACGGGAAAATCTCGCTTTCGGTAGAGTTGTTCGATCCGGTCTTGATGGTCGAGCTGCGGTTCTTGGTATAGCCACTGCTGATGTTCAGGAGATTGAAGAAGTTCAGCTGATTCTTGACGCTGAATGTTTCGCGCTCCGACTTGGTATTGACGAGCGTATTCGATCCCCCGCCGACATTACCGGCAAGCGGCGTTTCTTCCTCGAGATCAATGCCGAACTGGTAGCGCCAGGATGGGCGCTTGTAGAGATCGCGGCGCGAATCGGTATCGGTGCGTCCGAAACTCAGGGTGGTTTGGCCGATTGGCGAGGTAACCCAGCGCATGCCTCCCATGAGACTACGCCACGCGTTGACAGGCATCGCGCCACCACCGCCAGCGGGCTTGGGTTTCGGTTGCGCGGCCGTGGTATCGGCATTGGTTGTGTCGGCATCGCGGCGTCGTTCACGGACGCCGCCGGTGACGGCTGTGCGGGGCTGCTGGGCGGCGGCACCTGTGCCCTTAGTACGCGCACCAAGAAAACCCCAAAACTTGACCGGATCAAACGTTCCCGACAGAGACCAGTTGCGCGAGCCGGTCACGTCATGATCCTCAAATGTGCGATCAATCTTGTCGTTGAATGACCCGGAGTAGCTCAACGTCGGGGCCAGGAATGACACAAGGTTGGGGCGGTAGCTGACCGAGGCATTTTGCGTGTATGCCAGCTCGCGCCCGAAGCGGAACTCACGTGGGTTGACCGACAATTTAAGGTCTTCTGATTCCGTCATGTCCCGGTTGGTGGTCATGTCGAACTTGAGTCCGATAGCGGGAATCGGAGACAGGCTCAACCCCGAAGAGCCATTGAATGTACGGCTGTACGCATCCGTTTGATCGCCGAGGTTGTTGGTCGTGGTCGACTTCCGACGCTGAATAGTTCCCTGTGCGCGGAAATCCGTCGGTAAGATCGAGAACGGTGTCGCATGGATCCGCTGAGGAACGATGAACAGGTACTTCGCCCAGGACATTGGTTTGAATGTCAGGCGCTGGGTAAACTTGAGCTTGTAGTCCGCGGAGGCAATGTACCCAGTGGCCTCGGCGTACGGCGTTGTCGGCGTCCACGAGCGCGACCGCGTGAACGAAAAACGCGTGGTCAGCGCCGCAAGTGTGGCATTCATGAGCCATCCGCTGCCCTTCGGACGGATCGAGAAGGGCATTGACACACCTTCGCTAATGCTCGTCGAGCGCTCGATGCGCTGACGATCCTCGGTCAGCACAATGTCCGAGCCGGTCAACAGGCGGGGCGTCGCAATGTCCTTATTATAGGTCACCGAGACCGGAAAGCTGATTCCGAGATTCTCGGGGACAAACTTGTCGAGCTTGATATTGCCGTTGGCTGAATACTTGACTTGATCTGATCCCGCCTGATTGCTCGATGACCGGCCTTGATTGAGCGAACGGAAGGAGTAGGACTGCGACTCGAGTCCAACGGTACCGCCGATGAAGTCGGCCATCTGCACGGTGAGGCGCCCTGAGGCCGCCATGCCTGGATCTTTGCGCACTTCCTGAAGTCGCAAATCGTCAAACCATACTTCGCCGGACACTGCCGGATCCGACTCATCGCCAGCACGAATGACGCCAATCTCCCGATAGCTGATGTTTGCCAGACTCGGCTGACCGAAGACACCGGTCTTAAAAATGGGATCGTAGACATACTCCGGCCCGTTTATGGTGCCCACGCGGGTCGTGTCTTTCAGCGCGGTAATCTGATTGAAGTCGACGACTAAGGCGTTCGCTCGCCAGTTCTCAATGTCGTCGCTCAAGTAGACAAGTGTGTCGCGATACTCGTAGTAATTGTTTTCGTTCTGGCCGAAGCGGACGTAGGCAACAGTCTTGCCATCGGCGGCCGTTGTGTCGGCGTGGACCCACATCTCGAGATTCCTATAGCCGGTAAAGTCTTCCTTGGTGACTCGGATCGAGGCATTGCCCTCGTCGCCGGCACGGAAGTTCTGGTAGACGAGAAGCAGCGACTGCTCTTTCTCACGGAAATTCGTACGTGGATCGCGGTAGCCGCTCACTCCCGGAGGCGAAACGTAGTCGAGGTTTTCTTCGGTATTCTTGACACCCAACTGGAAGTCGGCCGTCGTGTCGTTGGAAATGAGCGTGGCCTTCCAGGTGCGCTCGATGATATCGGCAGCGGCGATGTAGATACGCGTTGTCGAGTCGGCGCCAGTGAGCCAGAAGCGCGAATATTGAATCTGGTTCGAGTCGGGCGACACGCCTGGATCGGAGAAGGGCAGGTAGTGGCGTGCATCCCAGAGCGGAATACGGTATGTCTTCCAGACGAGCGAGCTGGCGAAACCCGTGATGTCGCTGGATACCTTCTCGGTGTTTTGGACGAGCGCCGGATCAAATTCATCATCGAGATTGATCTTGAATTGATAGTAGGCATTGACCCGATCGAATTCCGATTCGCCGCCCAAGTCTTCGGTGTCGGGGCGCAGTCCGCGAACGGGATCGTTAATGCTTTTATCCGTACCGTTGATCTGATCGACGATGTTGCGCGTATCCGCATCATTATCGAAGAACCAGTTGTCGCCTGCGGGATCGGGGTTTGACGTTGGATGGTACGGAGTACCGTCTGGGCTGACTTCCAGAGAATCGGGGACGCCATCAAGACCAATGTCTTCGCCGTCGTCGAGAATCTTGTTTCCCGACAAGCCGCCTTCGGGGAGATCTTCGGTGTTCAATTCTCCGTTGGAGTTCACGTCTTCGGATATTCGCCCGAGATCAAGACGCAAAGTTCCAGCGCTGGCGCCTCGACGCACGACTGCCATGCGGATTTCGATATATTCGGCGCGCGATTGATCCCACTGCGACAGTGGCAATCCACGCATGATGCCGCCCCAGGCGTCCGTGTTCGGCACTTCGGGGTCGCGAGTCAGTGAATTCTGTGGGCGCGCCTCGAGGATCAGGACATGCGTGCGACGGTCGGCGGAATTTTGACGGTTCTCGTCGCGTTCGTAGATATCGATGTCCTGAAACTGATCGTAGGGATTGAACCAGATAAACGCACCGTCATGCAGACCGCGGTCGGGAAAGAGTTCGCCGCCACCCGCGAGATCGAGTGGCGGAGAGGCGATTGACCAGGATTCACGGACGACCCCGAGCCCGGAGGCGCGTTTGGTACCCTCGAAGTCGTCGATGAAAACACTGCCGCGCGTGTTGGGATTGGGCATGGAGCGGGCGACCGCACCCTGGAACGTAATGTTTGATGGCGCCTGTGTCTTGATGAGCGGGATAGCATCGGCCAGTTTGGTCATAAAGCTCGGATTTGTCGACCAATTCACGAAATACTCGCCGACGAAATCACGGTAGGGCTCGGCGCCGAGTTGTGCTGGACGGTCGGTGGCCTTTGTCCCCTTGTAGAGCATAGTGCCGCCGGTACGAAATGTCTGCGATGGTTCGAATTTCGTTGAGAATCCGAGCAGTGTCCGTTTTTCCGCAGTCACGAATGGGGAGTACTCATAGTCAATGGTGACCGTTGCGTTGGGGTCGAGAACATCGTCGTCAAGAAATTCGACCTCGCCAGTCGCGTAGTCGATGTTGTAGTGAACGCCGCGCGACAGCTTGCGGTTATTCATCGTGACGACTTCGGAGTTCTCGAGCAAATTGATCGTATTCAGACGAACCGAACGCGAGCGTTGGCGCGACTTGATCTTGATGTAGTACTTCGAGGAATCACGCAGATCATTGGGGTTCGCCGATGTGTAGAGCGATGGAATATATTCATCGAGCAGGGTCGAATCGGCAAACGGAAAGCGATTCGGGAAAATCAAAAGACCGCGAACCGTGTCGAGAATGGCGGCGTCATCGTCGACTTTGTTGTCGGGCGGCGGCTGACCGGTGGCTCCAACATTGTCCAGTCCCAACATGCGAAGGTAATAGACGCCGTTCTGATGATTGAGATTTGCGCGGTTGGCTTCATCACCGAGCGCGCCCTTGAACAAGTCGAGATTGAGCTCCTGGTAGTCGATGTTACGAACCCGCAGATCGTACACATTCTTCCACTCCGCCGCCCAGAGGGGATCAGACGGTTGCGGGTTGGATTTTTTGAGCATCTGCAGCCGAAACGGTACATTGGTGATATCGCCAAAGGTTACGGCAGATCCATTGGCCTTGCGGATGACCATGTGGTACGCGATTGTCGTTGTCTGAATGTTCTGCAGGCGCGTTGGGAAGTAGACGTAGAAACGTCCTTCTGTCGTGTTTTCGATTAACTCGTAGTCGAAGCCGAGATCCAGTTGCCGGAACCGCTGCTCAACCGAGTCGGGCGACGAGGTGGAGTTCAAAGCGTTGGGGTAGGCGACAGCTTCCGGCTCGTTTGGATCGAGTGTGCCAACGCTTTGATACATAAGGAAGGTTTCGATTACATCGCCAGGAGCGAAGTAGTTCGTGCCGCCGATCAGACCGAGATCAAAGAAGCGGTAGCGATCGAACTGATAATCGCGAATGATAATCTCGGATTCGTTTGCGCCAGCGGTGAGACGCGAGCGCGAGGTGTTGCCTTTTTCCTGCGAGGCGATCGCCTTCCAATCGACTCCACCCACTTTGCCCGCCATACCGATGCCGAAGAGTCCCTGAATCTGTTCAGAGTAGCCGATGAAGCGGGCATCGGACAAGGCGATGGTTGTGTTGCCTAGGTCGATGTTTTGAATGATGTCGTCTTCATCGGATTTGTAGCGCACGATGATACGGTTCTCGAGATCGGTGGTACGCCGCGAGTCCTGATCGACTGACACGGTGATCTTGGAGCCGACTGTGCCTTCGACGCTGAAACGGTTGATCTGTTCCATTTTCAACGACGGGAACTTGTTCTGCTTTACAGTCGCGGTGCTGGAACCGTCGGTCCACTGCGAACGTCCCGCAAATGCGATGCGCTGGTACCCCGAAACTTTGAGGCCCGCTCCTCCCTCGCCGACAATGCTCGAGACGGCTGAAGGCAGCGCGAGGCCGATTCGCAACTGACCTTGCTTCTGCCGGTCGGTGCGCGAGAGCAATGTGACAACGCTATCGTTCCAAGTGCGAACAACGCCGTCGCGTTCGCGGAATGCTCTGTAGGTTTGAAGGTCGAGCGAATCGCGGGTGGTACGCTCTCCCAAGTGCAAATCGAGCGCCCATGGGTTCACTTCAGTCGAGTCTTTGTGTTGTCGCAGCTTGCGTGGAGCCACCTGCTGTTGTTGTGGCGGTAGGCCGCCTGCGCGCGCTGTCGGCTGTGGCGTCGGTGCCACGGGGCCAAGCTGTTCGGCCAAGAGATGCTGCGTCGGGAATGTCGGGATTGTGTCAGACGGTTGCGGTGGAGTCAGGTCGAGCGACCAAAGTGCCGTGTTCGTCGAGTCGCTGGGGAGAGTCAGTCCGGGAACGGCCCAAATTGAAACGTCGGTGCGCAGGGCTACAAGCAAAGTGGCGAGGACCGCAAGCCCCAACCAGCGCGACCGACATCGTATGAAATTGTGCAAAACTGAGCCAAACCTGTAACGCACTATTGCCCTCTCGAGAGAGTTCTAATCAGTCAATTTGGGCTATACACGCTCCTTTCGTCTAAGTGTCGGCGTCAATTGAGCAAACCCAATGCCGCACATGGGGAAAATATACTTTGGTTCATGGTTTGGGGCAACACACGTTCTGGAGTTGTGCCGCTCACTTCATCTGTCTCATTTGGCACAGTGCGGCTCGCCCATGAAACGAACCTCGTTATGGAGTTCGATTCCATAGGCATCTTTTACCTTCGCTTTCATCAATTCGGCGAGAGCTAAGACGTCGTGGGCGGTGGCATGACCTAAATTGATGATTACATTGGCGTGTTTTTCGTAGATCCCCGCATCTCCAACCCTAAGCGACTTGGCCCCAACGGCTTCCAGGAGCTTGCCAGCAGGGACTTTTCCAAATTCAGCCGATGGATCCTCGATATTCTTGAAATATGACCCAGCGGATGGCAGATCAGCGGGCAGCTTGGAGGCGCGAACTGCGATGATACGGGCGATCTCGTGCGCTATGGCTGCCTGGTCACCTGGGGTCAGAGCCACTTCGCAGGACAGGACAACCCAGCCATTGCGGGCGCACCCCGAGAGGCGATACGCGAATTCCATTTTGTCCGGCGAAAGATGCAGCCGCTGTCCATCGCGGGTGAGGACTTCCACGTCGGTCAAGACATCGGCGATCGACTTTCCGTATGCTCCGGCGTTGCCGAAAACCGCACCGCCGACACTTCCATATATGCCCGAAGCGAATTCCATTCCGGTCAGAGACTCATCGCGTGATCGGTCCACCAGCGCCGAAAGCAAGGCGCCGGTCTCGGAATGCAAGTTGTCGCCGCGTCGTTCGATGCGATCAGCGCGGTTGTGAATGACCAGTCCGCGTACGCCGAGGTCGGAGATAAGGACATTAGAGCCATCGCCGAGGAGTGTGTATTGGAGATTGTGGTCGCGCGCGACGGTCAGCGCCAACGCGAGATCATCGACGGTGCGCGCAGGGAAGTACCAATCGGCGGGTCCGCCGATCTTGAGTGTGGTCAATGGCCCAAGCGGGACATTGGCACGCAAGTTCTCGCTGAGCGGCGTGGTCCAGGATGGCCAATCTGTACGGGTCAGTTCTTTCACCAACGCCACCGGTCCTCCCCCCTGCAGTTCCAAGCGCTCTGTGGCCTGTGGAGCTAATACCATCGGGATTGGACTCGAATCTGTCAATGTGAAAACCTGAACACGACCGATACGGGAACGTCACGGTACTGCGGCACTTCCACCCCCGCAGCTAATACAACGACGCTGGTGATTAGTTCGCGGGATTCTCTGGCGGCTTGGTGTCTTTGTCAGGGACGGCCGATGCCGGGTTGCGGGACTCTTCTAGGAAGTTCATGCGCAATTCGAACAGAGAATGCTCGATGAAACGGGATTCATCGTCGGAGAGATTGCCCTTGGTCTTGGCTTGGAGCATTTCGAGGAGATCAATCGTTTGGCGAACACTATCGAGGTCGCGTTCAACTTTGCCGGTCATGGGATTGGCCAGCTTGCCGAGCTGGATCATGCCGGAGGAATGCA
>JBKKDE010000016.1:0-6643 GCA_046708665.1 Candidatus Zixiibacteriota bacterium
AACACGTGGACCTTCATCTCTGGTCATCATGGTTGTGGTGAAGCGCGGCAGCTGGGCTGGAAACTAAGCCACTAATCGGTAACGGTTCGCCCCGCCTTTCGAAGGCGGGGCGAGCCCAACCGATAACGAGGACAAACGAATCGTATGTCAGAGGGAGAAGGAACAATGAACCACACGTGGGGCAAACGGTGGGCGATTGTCCTCGGCACGGCGCTGATTCTGGTGACTGGATTTTCCGCCAACGCGCTGGCGATCGATGATAACCATGCTCTTCCGTTCTTGCGGACAGGCGTGGGCGCCCGTGCGTATGGTCTGGGCAATGCCTACTCGGCATTGGCAGGCGACGCGACGGCCGGATTCTGGAATCCGGCGGGACTTTCACGCATCAACAAATGGAGTTTCTCAAGCATGTTGTCTGCGGACATGGCTGCGGACAGAAACTTCAACTACCTTGCACTTGCTGGCTCCTTCAATTGGGGGTCGCTAGGGGCGTCTTGGGTCAACGCAGGCATCTCAGATGTCAAGTTGTCCAACGGCACAACCGAAGACTACATGGATAATTACTTCCTGCTCTCCTATGCGAACTGTTCGAAGGCCTTTCACTGGGGTGTGAGCCTCGTGATCGCCAACAACAAGGTCGCTGAAAAGACAGGCGTAGGTGGCGATATCGGCATCCAGATCGACCTGACTGATGAGGCGCGTTTCGGCCTTGTGGCTCAGTCGTTGGGTCTCAAGGTTGACGAAGACAAGACGCCGTTCAATATTCGCCTCGGCTTGGCCGTCACGCCGACCGCTCTTTCCGGATTCAGCTTCCCAGTTGAAATCCAGAAGACGCAGGGCGTGGACGACATCGTCTTCCGTCTCGGTGGCGAGTACCTGCACCGCTTTGACAACGCCGATTACGCAGCCGCCTTGCGCGGTGGAATTGATGACGGCGAGTTCGCAATCGGTGCTGGTCTGTTCTTCCGTCAGTTCGGGTTCGATTACGCCTATGTGACCGACAAGGAAGATTTCTTAGGCGAGAATCACCGTTTCAGCCTGACTGGCAACTTCTAACTCGAAGTTAGCACGTAACTTCAAGCCGCTCCGCACATGTCCGTGCGGAGCGGCTTTTTTTGGGTGGGGGTTGGGACGGGGACATGCGGTCATGCGTGAACCATTGAGTATCCGAGGGCATATTGCCGTATATTGGATCGTTAGGAGGATACTATGCCCACGGTTGTTGAAGACATCAAATCCCCCAAGGTCACCGCTGGCGCAAGTCAGCTCGCCAAGCTGCGAACGCAGTCTATTGGGGTCGATGCACGAGTGCCGATCCTTGGTGGTCGTGAGGTCGTCTATGTCAATTTCGACAATGCGGCTTCGACGCCAACCTTCAGGCCGATTGCTGATAAGGTTGATCAGTTCCTGACGTGGTATGCCAATGTGCACCGCGGGACCGGTTTCAAATCCCAGCTATCGTCCTGGGTGTTTGAGGAAGCGCGGACACGGATCACCGAGTTTGTGAAGGCGGATCTCTCGGAGCATATCGTTCTCTTTACCAAGAACACAACCGAGGCAATCAACAAGCTGTCTCACCGCATCGACTTCGGACCGCAGGATATCGTACTTACGTCGATGATGGAGCATCACTCGAATGAACTCCCGTGGCGCAAAGTGGCGCGTGTGGAGCATGTTGGTCTCGATGAAGACGGGCGTCTTTCGATCGTGGACTTCGACGCCAAGCTCAAGCAGTTTGGTCGTCGCATCCGGCTTGTCGCCATCACTGGCGCTTCTAACGTCTCCGGCTACATCAATGACATTGACTATTTCGCCAGACGCGCGCATGAGGTCGGTGCAGAGATCCTCGTAGACGCCGCGCAACTGGCCCCGCATCGGCCCGTGGCAATGGGACGCAGCTCGGAACCCACTCACCTCGACTATCTGGTGTTCTCGGCTCATAAGATGTACGCGCCCTATGGCGTTGGGATATTGGTTGGCCGACGGCCGATCTTTGAGCAGGGCGATCCGGATACCGTCGGCGGCGGTACTGTCGATATCGTGAATTTGGAGGAGGCCTACTGGGCCGATCTTCCCGAGAAGGAAGAGGCCGGCACTCCCGATATCATCGGTGTGGTTGCTTTGGCGACAGCGATCGATATGTTCAACAAGGTCGGTTGGGATGCAATTATTGAGCACGAAGCTGAACTAACCGCCTATGCGTTAGAGCGGATGACGAAGATTCCCAACGTGCAGGTCTTCGGCGATCTCGATCCGGCGACAGCGGCGGAGCGGCTTGGCGTGATTTCCTTCTCGATTGAGGGTGTACCGCATAGTCTAGTGGCTGCGATTTTGAATTATGAGCATGGAATTGGTGTGCGTTCGGGCTGCTTTTGCGCGCACGTTTATGTGAAGTGCTTACTGAAAGTCTCTGACGACGATGCCCGCGCGATGGAGCGGGAAATTCTCGCCCGCGACCGCACGCGGTTGCCGGGCACAGTGCGGGCCAGCTTTGGCTTGTATAACACCGTCGCCGAAGTGGACCGATTAGTCTCTGCACTGACCGACATCGCTGCAGGACGATTCAGTGACACTTACATTCTTGACCCGGAAAAGGGAGAGTACACCCCGCGGGGATTTGAGCCGGAGTTTGCGAAGTACTTTTCGCTCTAGAACGACGTAGGGCTAGTGGCTATCCACAAGGGGCATTCGCCCCTTGTTTTGTTAGGGGTCATTCTGGCTGGCGTCAACTGCGCATTCACAGTCGATGTTGAGGGATTCGCCGAATCGCATGTGCAGAGCGTGCGCATCGACGATTCATACCTCGATCATGCGGTTATGGACCACGAGATCGAAGCCAACATGCAGGTGACTCTGGATCTGTTGCAGAGCCATGAAGTGCACGCGACACTTTTCTTCCTGGGGCGTATCGCACGCTCGTCTCCCCAGATCGTCAGGCGCACGGCCGATGCGGGTCATGAGATCGGCTGCCACTCTCTGAATCACCTCAGAATCACAGGTCAATCACGCGACGAATTTCGTCGCGATCTAAAGTCCGCGAAGTCAGCTCTTGAGGATGCTGCTGGAACACCGGTCATAGGATTCCGAGCTCCAGATTTCTCGATTGGGGCCGGGAATCTCTGGGCATTCGATGAGTTGCTGGAGGCGGGATTTCGTTATGATTCCAGCGTGGTGCCGACCTCGATCCATGATGTGTATGGAATGACAAACGTGCCGGAGACGGTGTTTACGTGGCCAAACGGGCTTATTGAGTTCCCCATGCCGGTTGCCAGAGTATTGGGATTCCGCATTCCAATGGGGGGCGGAGGATACTTCCGATTGTTTCCCATCTCCTGGACGACAAGAGCATTCAGCACCCGCGATGCAAAGAGCCATCCAGCGACCTTCTATATTCATCCGTATGAGATCGGTCCGGTAGCTCCCAAGCTTCCCGGTCTGTCGTTAGCTCGACAGTTTCGTCATTACGTTCGGCTCAAGGATGGGGCAAATCGTATCACACCACTACTGAACGCGATTTCATTTGGCAGCATGGCGGACGTACTTGAATCGCATGGATTCCTAACGTCTATTACCCCAAAGCCGGAAGTCAGTCAGCGATCATGAATCAGATGACAGCATCACAGAACAGTGAACGTGTTGACGATGTGCGGTCGTACTTCGAACGCGCCGCGGGATCTTTCGATCAACTCTATGGCGAGGAGGCGCAGTCACGATTCTCGCGTTGGATGAACCGGCAATTTCGCTCCGATATTGTTGGTCGATTCGTATTCACGTGTGAACACGTTAAAGAGTCGCGTGCCGAGAGCGTGCTTGATGTTGGCTGTGGCTCTGGACGATACTTGGCTGCGTTTGCAAAGCTTGGAGTTGAGCGAATAGTGGGCATCGACCTTTCGCAGCCGATGCTTGATCTCTCGGCCAAGTATGTAGCAGAGTTCGGGCACACGGACACACAACTTGTCCTCGCCGATTTTGATACGTTTGCGTCTACAGAGCGTTTCGATGTCGTCGTAGCTATGGGCTTCTTCGATTATCAGCCCGATCCTGTTTCCGTCCTCCGCAAGATGCGCGGGTACTCCAGAAGTTCGGTGATTGCATCGTTTCCCAGCCGGCATTGGTTCCGTACTCCGCTTCGCCAGATTCGTTATCGAATGAAGAACTGTCCGGTGTACTTTTACGAATCCTCATCCATCGATCGCATTGCCATAGAGGCGGGGTTTCAGTTTGTGGTCACGACGAAACTGCCGGGTGCTGGTATGGACTATGTGTCCGTTTTCCACGTCGCGTGATCGTGACCGCCTAAACCGAGACATTGATTCCGTGGACAGCGAGCAACTCCGAGGGCATTTCAACCGGCATGCTGCCGAATTTGATGCGCTCTATGATTCTAAACGCCAGTCCAGGCTTGGCCGTTTCCTCAACCGACATTTCCGAACCGATATTGTTGCGCGTTACGAGGCGGCTATTGAGCACGTGAAGACATCTGAGGCGAAAAGCGTCTTGGATGTTGGCTGCGGACCGGGGCACTATCTTGCCGCGTTGTCGAATTTGGGTGTCCCGCGGCTGGTGGGTATCGATGTGTCGGAAGAGATGATCTCGTTGGCGTGTGAGCATGACAGGATCGATCATGCGGTGCATTGCGAACTGATTCCGGTGGATTACATGGCTTGGCAGTCTGAGGAGCGATTCGACGTCGTATTGGCGTTGGGATTCTTCGACTATGTTCGCGATCCCGTTCCTGTGCTTCAGCGAATGCATCGCCACTGCACGCACTCAGTGTTTGCGTCCTTCCCATCGCGACACTGGTTCCGGACGCCGTTTCGGTGGCTCAGAAGGCGATTGCAAGGGACGAAGGTGTACTTCTACTCAGAGCGACAGATTCGGGAGTTCGCCGCGAAGTCCGGATTCGCAGGAGTTGAGGTTACCCGAATTCCCGGGGCGGGGATGAATCTGCTCGCAACGTTTCGTCATAATTCATTATAACCTAACGCCTTACAGTCAGCGCCGATACGTCTTGACGCCCTCGCGGTGTGTCTTATCTTCCCAACATAGTTAATCACGATGGATACATCCACAATCCATCGCCCAATTGAACTGAATATTGCAGGGCGCGGCGTGGGAACATCCACGGCTGACTGAACTGGCGAAACCGTTTTTCGAAACGGCTTGGAGGTGCGCATGTCCCCATTCGTCGTTCACTCCGGGTTACCGAGATCGGCAAGAGCCGACCACAGGACGGGAAGTACATCGTGAAGCTTCAATGCGAACACCCGGGGCTTGCTGTTGCGTGTGCGTGCGATTGCCATGCTGATCCTGTGTGTGATGGAACCATCAGTAATGTCCAGGATGTCGTGGCATTGATCAACGTCGCGTTCCGCGGAGCGCCGGCGATCGTCGATCCGAATCCGAATTGCCCTTATGAAGCAACGGATGTGAACTGCGACGGCGTCACGAGCGTGTTGGATGTGGTCAACATGGTGAACGTCGCGTTCCGCGGGGCGAGTCCGGCGGCGCAGTATTGCGATCCGTGTCCGTAGCGATATCGTAACCAAATCACAACAACGGGGTGTCTCATGAGAGGCACCCCGTTGTTATATCTGGATGTCATCCATCGCGACACGGAGTGCGGCAACGACGTTAATGGTGAGCCTGCACGATATTGGAACATCACTCAAGCCGAGTAGCGAGTGCGCTCGAGACGTACTCACAGCAAGTCGTGAGGTACGCGGCTTGGTCGCTGCGTGTTGCTTATTCATTCTTCATTGGCAATAGCTTGGATTCAAAAGTGTAGACCTTCGAAGTCAATAAATCAAAGAGCTGCACTGTACTAACGTGCCCAATTACGTCCCACCGTGTCGCTTCTCGGTCGCGCTCGGAGACCTCATCAAGCCTCACTGAGATGAATTGATAGTCGTCAATCCACCGAACCCCCAAGTAACTGCAGGACGTACCGCAAAACCCCAGCCGTTCCGTCGCGTTCTTCCTGCGCCAGTTGTAGATCTGCAAGTCACTGTCAACTTCACCTTCGCAACACACTCGCACTGCCCGCTTCCGATTTGGTGAGTACGTCCAGAGCGTATCAGAGATCTGTGTTGGAGCAACTTCCGTCGGAAACGTCGAAATGTCGGTCGGGGGACCAGGTTCGCTGCCTTTGAATGTGTAATCAGAAAATGTTGGATGGTTATATCCTCTAAAACTGACCTTTCCCAACTCTTCCCTGATGAAGTGGACTATCTGCGGGTTTTTCCAGATTACAGAGTCGACAGGCTCAGGCGCACGTGTGGGACTCGCATTTCTCCCCGCAGAATCGCACCTCGCGACTGGTGCAAGTACGAAGAGTGTGCCTAGCAAGGCGACCAAGATAGTCATGAGCAGGAAATGCTCCGGAAGTGAGTTGTGCCTTAGAGCTTGGAGAGGGCGGCTAGGATTGAGCCCCGCCACCAAGGTGGCGGGCAAACACTGTCATTCCCCGCTCCAGCGAACCTAGTCACGGAGTCTGGGCAGCTCGCCAATCCAATAGACCCCGGGCGAGGACGCCCAGGGTCCACAGTAAAAGTCTAGAACCCGTACAACTCACCGAATTTCGTGCTCATGTAGGTCATGAGCGCGTCGTGCGAGAGCGGCTTGCCGGTTACCTTCTTGACCA
>JBKKDE010000017.1:0-5020 GCA_046708665.1 Candidatus Zixiibacteriota bacterium
ACTGGATTCCGAGATTGGCTTTGCCAACGATCATCATCGTCGCAGCGAACAGCCCGAGAATCACGAAAATGGCAGAGATGATGTACGCCGGGCGGCGCATCCCGATGAAATCGATGTTGGTGTCGCCTATGATGCGAAACGGCATGATCTATTCCTTCTCCGACTGAATGCGCTTAGATCGACAAGGTCCGGTACGATTTACGGAAGTCGAACACGACTCTGGTCACGACCACCGCGGTGAACAAGCTGATCGCCACACCCCAGAGGAGTGTAACGGCAAAACCTTTAATCGGGCCGGTGCCGAAGATGAACAGCGCCAAGGCCGTGATCATTGTGGTGACGTGTGAGTCGATAATGGCCGACATTGCGCGGTCGTAGCCAGCGTCGATGGCGTTGCGCACGGATTTACCGGCGCGCATTTCTTCGCGGATGCGTTCGAAAATTAGAACGTTGGCATCGACCGACATACCCAACGACAGGATGAAACCCGCGATTCCCGGCATGGTCAATGTGGCGTGAAGGACGGCCATGACACCGAGGAGGAAGATTCCATTGAACAGCAATCCCAGATTGGCGATCAGGCCCGAGAGGCGATAGTATATAACCATGATTAGGAAGACCGCAGCAAGGCCAAGCAATGACGCCGATACACCACGGTTGATCGAGTCTTGTCCGAGCGAGGGGCCAATCACGTTGTTCTCGATCACTGTAACCGGTGCCGGCAGTGCACCCGCCCGCAAAACAATCGAAAGGTCGTTGGCGTCTTCGTATGTGGCGGTACCACCCATTGTAATCTGGCCGCGATCCTGAATCCGGGACTGAATTTCCGGAGCGGACTCGACACGACCATCGAGCACGATGGCCAGTGCTTTATTGATGTTGGCGCCGGTCAGACGGGCAAACTTGCGGCCGCCTTCGCGTGTAAGCTGGAAACTGACAATCGGCTTACGGAACTGGTCAAATGATGGCTTGGCGTCGGTCAGGAACTTGCCTTCGAGTTCAACTTGTTTCTTGACCAAGTAGAGGCGTTCGACCTCGAGCCCGCCGACAAACTCGGAACGGGTTCCCCATGCGAACTCTACATCAGGCGGGACGAGCCGCTGCACGTCGGGCCTGGCCAGCATCAGCTCAACCAACGGGACCTCGTCGATGGCCACCATCCAGCCGTAACCGCCGGACGGATCGAGGAGCGACGACAATGGGCTTTCCTTCGGGATTTGCGGCGGCAGCACTTCGCCAGTGTCGGTGCGAGTTAATTCCGGGGAGGCGGGAGCGGTTGTCTCTACCATGGCCGAAGTGCCGGTATCAGCGGTATCGGCTCCAAAGAGTGATTCCAATGCGCCGCGTTCGGTTGGCGTGGCAGCCGTATCCTCCGTCGCGGTCGTATCGAGCCCTGCGGCGGCCTCGAGTGTTCGGTCGATGCGCTCGAGCAGAATCGACGACAGTTCCTGCGATTCGAGAAGTTTGAACTCCAACAGTGCCGTCTGCCCAATCAGCTCGCGGGCACGATCGGGATCGCTAATCCCAGGCAACTCGACAACGATGCGATCCCCACCCTGGATGGCGATAACGGGTTCGGCAACACCGAACTGGTCAACTCGATTGCGCAGGATCTCTCGGGCGCGTTCGACGGCATCGGATGCCTCGTCGGGATTGAGGGTAGACTTGTCAACCTGCAAGACGAGCCGCATTCCGCCACGGAGATCGAGGCCGAGCTTGATTGCCTGTTGCTGGAGCTTGATCCACGCCTGTGGATCGTTTTTCGCCATTTCTTCCCGTTGCGCGGGCGTCATCATGTAGAGATCAATTGTGGGGTACAGGTACCACAGCGACCCCGCCAGAAGGAAGGCGATGAGACCGATTTTCCAGCCTTGTCCTTGCATGCTTTTTACAATCCCGGTTGGTTGACAGGCACACCGGCATCACGACCATCGAGGTGCCGGAAAAAATAGACTGCCAATATACTGGGATACAGTCAGTTGTCAACTGATTATCCCAGCGCAAGATGTCCCTCTGAGCAATGGTTGTGTGAACAAGTCGGCTGGAGGAGATCGAATTGACGGATCGCAGTCAAACTCCTGTGCGTTGGTCACTGTAACCCATTATTGGGCTTGAACCGCGGGCTGTTCGACACGTCTTTTGTCAACTGACTGGCGTGACTAGAAAGAACCGAGAGGACAACATGATGAGTGTCTCAAGAGTCTATTCGGCAAAGAGTTATGTGATTCTCGTCCGACACGCCGCCTGCGCGCTGTCGGTGCTCTTCGTCGTGCTATTTCCGGACCTTGTCATGGGGCAAGCTGCGCCCACGACAGTATTTAAGGCCACGAATGGCATGGATGTAATTCTACGTGAGAATCATTCGAGCCCAATGGTGTCCTCGATCGTTTTCGTCAAGTCAGGATCGAAGTACGAGACTGACTTCAACAACGGTGCAACTCACTTCCTCGAGCATCTGCTCTTCAATGGTACAGCGACCCGTACCCAGGAGCAGTTATCCGACCGTATCAAGAATCTCGGCGGCTACATTAATGCGTTTACGAGAAAGGAAGTGACCGGATACCTGTCCTTGGTCCCTCGGGAGCACATCGGCGAGGCTCTCGATATCCAGCAGGACATGCTGTTCAATTCGATTTTTCCCGAGGATCGCTTTCCGAAGGAGCGAAAGATTGTGATCGAGGAGATCCGCAAGGACACCGATTCTCCCGACTACATCGCCGAGTTGTTCCATGACCGTTGGGCGTACCAGGGTAGTCCGTACGAGCGACCCGTCCTCGGATACGAAAATCTGATCTCGACAATCCCGCGCGAGGAGATCATCGAGTATTACCATACCCACTACCAGCCGAACAACATGATCCTACTGGTCATCGGTGACTTTGAAACCGCGGCCATGAAGCAGGAGATTGAAAAGACATTCGGGCAACACCCGGCGCGACCGTTGCCGGAACGGCCTTCAATCAAGGTCCCGCCGATCACCTCGGGAATCGTCCAACGGACAACCGCCAACATCGGCGAAACGCGTGTTGATGTTCATCTTCGTTTGCCGTCATACAGTGACCCTTCCTATGTGCCGCTCTCACTTTGGGCCGAACTGCTCAATGATGGGGCCTTCTCGCCTCTCATTCGTAATCTGGCGAAGGTAGACAATGCCCCTGCGACTCGTGTCAGCGTATCGCTTGAGACACAAGCAGAATTCAGCGCCTTCCGGATTTCGGCGGCGACTGATGATGCCACCAGGGCCGATGCAATTCTGTCCGGCATCTTGAGCACAATGAAGGGACTCTCCTCGGTGCCTGTCACGGATGCAGACATCCGGCTTATCGCAACGCGTTTACGTGTTGATGACATTTTCCTGCGTGAGAAGCTCCACTACTACGCCATCATGAAAGCCCCGATGCTGGCGGTGACGGGATTCGACTTTGTCGACCAACTCCCCGCGCGGATCGCGCAATCCACTCCGGCGCAGTTGCAGAAGGCAGCGACGCAACACTTCAAAACGGAGTCGTACATCGCCACCATCGTGACACCGACAGACTCAAGTGAGTCGGGCGCCGCGATCGCGTCGACGCAATCACGAACCCAATACCTGCAACGAACCCTCGCCAATGGCATGAACGTGATCGTTAAGAGCAACCCCGACTCCCGCGTGTTCGCGCTCAACGTGTTGGGGAAGAATCGTTCGGCGCTTGAGCCTGACGGGCAGGAGGGCATCTCCGACTTCGTGAATCGCATGTTGGTTTCGGGAACAGCGTCGAGGTCATCGGAGCAGATCAGCCGCGAACTTGCAGCGATTGGTGCGGAATTGACGACGAACGACAACCCGTACATTCCATACGATGACCACTATACGACGCCGCAGTACACGTATGTAAAGTTCGCAACAATTGATGAATACGCTGCCGACGGCGCGGAACTGCTGGCCGACATGATTGGCGCCGCGAGGTTTCCGGAGACAGAACTTGAGAACGAGAAGCGCTCGGGCATGGGAATTCTCGGGATGGCTTCAGGATCCACGAATCAGGTGTGCCGCGAGCTGTTCAACCATACCCTCTTCGGCGATGGGCCGTACTCCAAACCAATTGCCGGATCGATGGAGTCCGTGCCCCAATTCACAACAGAGTCGCTGCAGGCGCACCGTGCCGTGTTGTACTCTCCCTCGAATATCATACTGACCTGTGTGACGGGAATGACTGCCGACACTGCCATCGCGATCATTGAAAGTTCGTTCGGCTTAGTCGCGGGGCCGCCACCGACATCGGTTACGATTCCGGCGCCCACCGCGCGCTCAACAGTTCAGGTTGAGCACAAGGCCATGCAGAAAGAGCAGATCTACATCTATCTGGGGAATGCAATCCCCGGCGCATCGTCGGCGGATCTGGCCGCTCTCATGGTTGGGAATAACATTCTCTCCGCAAGACTCGGAGCCGAGTTGCGTGAGAGACAAGGACTCGCATACTCCGTTGGCTCATCGGTGCAATTTGATAGAGAGTTTGGATGGTTTGCCTGCAAGATGGGGACAGGGAAGGCGAATTATTCCAAAGCGCGCGACGGCATCCTGGAGCAAATTCGCGCGATGCACAACGCGCCTGTGACTACCGAAGAGTTGGAGAGGGCACAAAACACGCTGTGGGGCTCATCACTGACATCCCGGCTTGCCCGCACCAATCAGGCATTCTATATGGGAGTCGATGAATTTCTCGGACTCGGTTACGACTTCAGTGATCGGATGGTGGCTGGAATCCGGGCCGTGACGGTAGACGATGTCCAACGGATCGCGAAGGCCCATTTTAGGGCAGACGGCTACATTCTCGCCATGGTCGGAGAGCTCGAGTAGCACCGGATTGTTGGCAGGCGAGGAGTGAGAAACGTCGTGAATATGGGGCAGTTCACAGAGAAAATCGTACTCGTCACGGGGGCTTCATCGGGATTTGGAGACGCCATTGCCCGCGAGTTCGCGCGTCAGGGGGCGAAGTTGGTCCTCATCGCCAGGCGCGAGGAACGTCTCTCAACACTTGCC
>JBKKDE010000018.1:0-6665 GCA_046708665.1 Candidatus Zixiibacteriota bacterium
TCATTGCGAGCGGAGCGAAGCAATCCCCCACAAACCGCCATCGAGGCTACACAGCGCCCATGCGCCGGGCAAAATCGAGCGATTTGATCTTGGAGCCGCCCAAATGGTAGCGGGCGAAGTCCTCGACCGACGCGGCGATTTCATCAAGCGTGCCGTTCTCCAATATTGGCTCGCTTGGTTCCAATATCGGCTTAATCTGCCTCTGGCGCAACTCAGCCAACGCGGCTGGTGAGAGCCGATGGGGACGTGCCCCTTCGGTGCGCGTCTCGCGGCAGTCGCGGCAGATGATGCGTCCGGCGGCAGCATCGAAGACCACAACCTGGTACTCCGCTGGGGCCCGGTCGCATGAGGTGCAGTGCTCGAGTTCCGGTCGAAAACCCAGGCATTCAAGCGCACCCAGCATGTGGCCCCAGTATTGACGCGCCAATTGCGGGTCGGGTAGCTTTGCAAATGCAACCAGCGCGGCGCGTGAAAGATCGTACAGATCGGTGTCGCGGTCCTCGAAGCTGAACCGGTAGAGAAATTCGGCGACACCGAAGGAGTACCCCGCTTGCGAAAGCGAGACAGTAAGCGGTACCCACGGCACAAGCGCACGGCACGATGAGAGCAAATAAATTTGCTCCTTTGGCTTCTTGTAGACGAGGCACTCGGAAACCGACAGAGGCTCGAGATGCCCCCAGAATTGCGACTTGGGGCGAAATGCGCCTTTGGCGATCACGGAAATGCGTCCCCAGGCCCGGGTGTAGAGCACTGCAATCTTGGAGGTTTCGGAGAACTTCTGAACGGTCAGGCAGATTGCTTCGGTAACTTCGGGTCCGGGCATTGAGGGCGGGGCCTTTGCGTTTCCACTGCTACTTGGGCGGAGTGACCGGCTTCGGTGTCAGATCGTAGACAACTTCGCCGGGGCGTGACATCTGAAATTCCGTTCGCGCGACTTGCTCGATGAAGAGTGTGTCGGTTTCGAGTAGTCGTTTACGCGTATCGAGATCAACCATCTGCGCCGCAATCGCCAGCTCTTCCGCCTTCAGTTCTTCACTCAACTTGTGCATCGAGATTAATTTGACGATTCCCAAGTCACCTGAGACTAGAAAGTACAGGAACGACGCGCTCGCGACGACGATGAATACGGCCCTTGTTCTGCCGGACCACTTTGGCGAAGGCTTCGGCAGACTTGAGTATGTGTACTCACGGATCGTGACATAGCTGGCACGTTTCGCGTGCCGTTTACGATTGAACCATGCGGTCATTGGTGCCCCCCGGCGACCTTGTGATGAACTGACTCGAAAAACAGTGGCACAGGCTTTCAGACTGTGCGAGCGGGCTGAAAGCCTGCTCCACCAATCCACACCCTACTACATCCGGCGAAAGGCAGCGCGGCCGAGATAGACCGCGCGGCTGCCCAACTGCTCCTCGATACGCAGCAATTGATTGTACTTCGCAATTCGATCAGTACGACAGGCCGAGCCGGTCTTGATTTGTCCGGCTCCGGTCGCGACTGCCAGATCAGCGATTGTCGTGTCTTCAGTCTCTCCGGAACGATGCGAGACGACTGAAGCATAGCCAGCGCGCGAAGCCAGGGCCATCGTGTCGAGCGTTTCAGTCAATGTGCCAATCTGGTTCAGTTTGATGAGGATCGCATTGGCGCAGCCGGTCTCGATACCACGGCGGAGTCGTTTGGGATTGGTCACAAAGAGATCGTCGCCGACAAGCTGCAATTCGTTGCCGATGCGCTCGGTGACCATCTGCCAACCCTCCCAATCATCCTCGGAAAATCCATCTTCGATCGAGATGATGGGATATCGAGAGACCCAGTCGGCCCAAAAGTCGACCATCTCCTTTGATGAAAGCGAGCGTCCTTCGGCCTTCAGTTCATACTTCCCAGTTTTCTTGTCGTAGATTTCAGTCGCCGCCGGGTCGAGTGCGAAGACAATGTCTTCACCGGCGGTGTACCCGGCATTGTCGACCGCTTCCATCAGCACGGAGAGCGCCTCTTCGTTCGACTTCAGGTCGGGCGCGAATCCTCCTTCATCCCCAACCGCGGTCGACATTTTTCGCTGATGCAAGACACGTTTGAGCGAGTGAAAGACCTCGACGCCTGCACGCAGACCATCGGAGAAACGATCAAATCCGACAGGGACAACCATGAACTCTTGAAAATCGACATTGTTGTCAGCGTGTTTGCCACCATTGAGGACGTTCATCATCGGCACGGGTAGAATCTTGGCGTTGGCGCCACCGAGGTAAGCATAGAGCGGCAGCCCCACCGACTCGGAAGCGGCCTTGGCAACTGCCAAGGAGACGCCAAGCAGCGCATTGGCGCCGAGCTTCGACTTGTCCACCGAGCCATCGAGCTCGATCAAAAGCGCATCAATGTCGGCTTGATTGAGCGCATCGATTGACGACTCACTCAGCTCGGGTCCGATGGTCTCATTGACTGCCTCCACGGCGCGCAGCACTCCCTTGCCGTTGAATCGATCCTCGTCGCCATCACGTAGCTCGATCGCTTCGTGCGCGCCGGTCGATGCGCCTGAAGGCACCGCGGCACGTCCGATAGAACCATCCTCAAGCCCGACTTCAACCTCGACAGTTGGATTGCCGCGGCTGTCGAGAATCTCGCGGGCGATGCATAGATCTATTGCTGGCATGTCTCACCTGTGCGGAAGGTTTCCCTGCCCCCGCTCTCGGGTAGGGTTGGAAGATTGGGGAATATGGTTATGGCGTCAATGATTTTTGAGCGAATGTGACATCAGCCCGATATGGGCCAATTGCGCTTCTCAGAGCAGTTGCCGGCGCCGCCGTATGAACCACTCGGCGGAGAGGGCTACGATGAAGATGGTCAGCACCAGCCAGTGATTGCCGAGAGAGAACTCGACTGTGCGCTCGCGTGTCACTGCGGTCAGATCAAGTGAGTCCAGAATTGCGGGGTCGTCGTTCTCGGAATAGTAACGACCACCGGATTCGAGGGCGATGGCCCGCAGTGCCCCTTCGTCGAGCGACGAGTAACGCTGTTCCAAGCCATAGGACTCGATACGGAACATCCCACCCGAGAGCGGCAGATTCTGACCTTCCACTTTCGCGGCGCCATCATAGCGATAGGTCCCGGGCGGCAATGCCGTGACTTGGCCCTGGAAACGATCTCCGGAGCCAGGGTTGAGCACCATGCGGATTGTGTCTCCGCCGTCCTCTGGCCAGATTCTCGCGGAAACCTCGGCGCGGTCGATGAAACGATACGCTTCATCGTAGACCAAGCCATCCAATTGCACCGGTTCACCGGAATGATAGACGTCCAAGTCGGTGCGGATCGCCAAGCGGTCGGCATCGTCAGTCAGAGTGAGCCAGCGGATCGCATTGCCCAAAAAGTTTTCATATTCCTCGGGCGCCAGACCAAGCGCGGCGTTTTCCATCGTCCACCGCCAGAGTGGTGAACCGGCGATGATCAAGGAACGGCCCTGCCGGAGCGGACGCGTGAAGATCACCGGTGTGTCGCGGCTGGGTGACATGGTCGCATGCACCAAGACATCCGCATTTGGTGGGAGCGTGTCGAACAAAACGAGAGTCGACCATGGGGGACGTGATGTCCATTCCCGGCGAGTCTCATCCCAGTCGTTGGCAGGGTCGAGACGCACCAATGGATGATTCTGTCGTGTCGCGACCGGATCCGATGCGAACTCGCCCACTGGAATCGCTTGATTGCTCCGCACGAAATCGAATGGCACTGGGAGCTGGACTGCACCCTCCGAGAAATTGTCATCGAGAAGAAAAATCACACCCTTTGAGGGTTGCGCCATGGCATCGACATGTGATGCCCATTCGCGATTGAGTTGATCGCGCGTCGGGTGCAGGAAGATTGCGATGTCGGTACTTTGCCATTCGGAGGCAGTCGGCATGGCGCCGATCCCGCTGGGGCCGGGAATATGCTCCACCAACTCCACACGTTCCTGACGTGCAAGCCAGCGTCGTAATGCGCCGTATTCCCAATCCAAATGGAAGCCGACGAGAAGTACTCGCAACTTTCCCTTCAAGGCATTCACGAACGTGGTCTTTCCTGCCGCGGGTATGACCTGACCATCAGCTCCCAGCAGGTCTACCCGGACGTCGTGCATGCCGGGTGAATCGAGTTGGCCCGAAAGTGTGACAGGGAGACGTTGCCCCTGCCCAGTGAGTGTCACTTGTTCCTGATCGAGAGTTCGACCTTTGGTCGACAAGCGTACAGTGACGTTCCCGGATACAATCCCGCCTTGCAGGTCAGCGGTGACGTCGAATGGTCGCCCTGTAAAGACTGCATCGGGCGCTTCGAGTTGAGCGACCTGTGCTTGGGCGGCGCCAGGAATCCCGAATCCCACACTGATGACCGGATAACCCAAGCGTCCTGCCGCAGTCGCGGGAGCAATGCCCCTGTTTGAGGCACCATCAGAGAGAATGATCGCGGCGCGCGGGAGCTCGTAGCTTGTAGGGCGTCGGCGAAGCTCATCAAGGACATCGCCGATGGCCGTAGCGGCACCAAGAGAATCAGCCAGACCGTCCTTAGGGTCATGAATACGGTCATCGAAGTAGAGCGAGTTAAGATCGGCGCGATCGCCGAGCTTTGACTTAAGCCGGGATTCGAGATACTCGGAAGCCCGTTTCAATCGATCATCAGATTCGCCATCGCTTTGTGACATACTGGCCGACCGGTCAAATAGCACGACCACTTCCAGCCGATCCTGATCAACTTTGATCGCCGACCACAGTGCCTCGGCTACTGCCAGGAAGAGTGTGACTGCTGCCAGTATGCGCAATGCCATCAATGGAGCGCGAACGGGCATACGCAGAGGCGGCATTGTGCGACGGTAGTAGAAGTACACAGCAACCACCGCCAACAGCAATACCACAAGACCCCATAGCCAGTATGACGCCGTGAGTGTGATCATGGCTAATGGGAGGTGGGCAGTGGTCATCATTGGCAGGTTCGTAGGTTACGGCCTCATTCTACACATCAGGCACCCATGAGACGAACACAATTGATGGAAAAAGACGGGTGGATGGGCATTAGGACTGGCGGCTGACGGAGTGATTGACGACCTCAACCAGAGCCCGCTTGTACACAGAATCGGACAACTCGGAGAGCTGTTCCAAAGCCAGATTACGGAAGTTCTCGGCTTTGGCTTGGGCGTATTCGAATCCGCCACGTTCGCGCACGAAGGCGACGACTTCGCCGACTCCATTCTCGGACTCGCCGGAAAGGACTCGGGCGATGTCACCCCGGTCTTTCTCCTTGGCATCACGCAACGCGTGGATCAACGGCAGAGTGACTTTCCCTGCCTTCAAGTCGATCCCTTTGGGCTTTCCCGTTTGGGCCGTATCTCCCCAGTAGTCGAGTAAGTCGTCGGCGATCTGGAATCCCAAGCCGACGTACTCGCCGAACGAGCGGAAGCGATCACCCCAGACGTCGTTGCCATGTGTCAGGGCGCCTGCTTCGCACGCGGCAGAAAAGAGCGATGCCGTTTTATCGCCAATGATGCGCATATAGCTCGACTCGGAGGCGGCGATGTTACCGGTTTCCTGCAATTGCAGCAGTTCGCCAACAGCAACACGTTCACTGGCGACCGATATAGTCCGAAGTATTTTGGGATTGCCTGTGTCGACCATGACACGAAACGCCTTCGCGAAGAGATGGTCGCCCATGAGAACGGCAGCGAGATTACCCCAGATGCGGTTGGCCGAGGGTCGCCCACGGCGCTGATCGGCACCGTCGTTGACATCATCGTGCAGCAGAGTCGCGGTATGTATCAGTTCAATAGCAACCGCGCCATCAATGGTCACTTTGAGCTCGGGTGTGTGGACATACGACGACAGCAGATACATTGCCGGGCGAATTCGTTTTCCCGGGGATTCGAGTATATGCGCGGCCATGGCGCCGATGAGCCCGGCGTGACCGCCCAATTCCTCGGCAAACCGGGTTTCAAACTCGGCCAAGCCATCGGATATGAGTGCCAGAGTGTCCTGAAGACTTTTATCCATAAACCGTCCAGCCAGTCATATAAGTCGTTGGGAGAGCGCGAGTCAACGAGAAAGGATTAGAGCGCTTTGCGTGGCGGTACGAGTGTATTAGCAACCAGTAATCCGGTGACCAGAGCTATCGCGACGATTGTGACGAGGAAGAGTGTTTCCACTCCCGAAACTACGTCGCCGCGGAGGAGGGCAGACAAGCCGCGAAATCCCATGCCCCCCGGAACGAGCATGATCATTCCAGGAATTAGGACGATTGCAGAAGGACGACGTGTGATTCGTGAGAACACATTGCTCCCGAGCCCGAGTAGAGTTGCACCGGCGAAAACACCCAGTTCCGTGCCAAGAACATTGGCTCCCAGGCGGGCGGCGGCAAACGCGAGTACACAGCCACCGAGTATCCAAAACGCGAAGCGACGATGCGCCCGCATCTCAACAGCAAGCGCGAACGGCGCTATTGCCAGAGCAACGTACTCCGTCCACTGGGGCAGCATCGGCGGATCGACGAACGTTGGCGAACCGAATAGATAAGAACCGATGCGTGTCCCCAACGCAACTCCGAATCCCATGGTAGCGAATACAACGAACGCCCCCGCGAGCCGTCCGGTCCCCGATGCCAAGTGGCCGGACGCCAGTACCAACATTCCGACTGTCAACTAAAGGCCCGGCAACATGGA
>JBKKDE010000019.1:0-16077 GCA_046708665.1 Candidatus Zixiibacteriota bacterium
GGCCAAATGATTCTCCGTGCGATCATCCATCGCCCGGCACCGAATCCGGCTGCAGCAGCGATGAGGCGTTCGTCGACACCCCCGAACCCCGCTGCGGCGCTGCGCGCCAGAAATGGAAAGGCAACGATACCGGCAGCGATAATTGCACCGTACGGAGTGAACGCTGGAGATCCTCCGATCGCAGCCCAGAATCCGCCCAAAGGACCGCGCGGCGAGGCGAGGTAAAGCACAGCGAATCCTACAACGACGGGAGGCAGAACAAGAGGCAGCGCAACGAGCGTCTCCCAGACGGCTCGGGCACGTGGGTGACTACGTCCAAGCCACCACCCCACTGCAAGGCCGAATGGTAATATCCAGAGGATTGCGCCAAAGGCGACAATGAGTGATAGACGGACTGCCGACCAATCCGCAGGTGTCATATCCTACTTTAGTGAGTTACAGCAGTGGTGTCGACAGTGAATCCAGACCTAATGAATGTTGCCGCCGCTTCCGGGCCGGTCAGGAATTGCACGAATTTTTTCACTTTCTCGATACGGCCCCCTTTCATTGTTGCCAGCCCGTACACGATCGGGGGATAGAGAGAGTCGGCGATGACTTCAACTGAGCGCACCCTGCCGGTTACCGCGACATCGCTTGCGTAGACAAACCCGACATCGGCGACGCCAAGATGTACGGCTTGGATGACACCGCGAACGTCTTCGACAATCACCAATTTCCCGCGAATCCGGTCGTATACGCCGATGCGCTGCAGGTAAGTGGCTGCATATCGGCCGGCGGGAGCCGCCTCGGGATCAGCGATCGCAATCTTGCCAATCGTCGGGCCATCAAGTGGTCCGAACGCGCGGGTTCGGTGGTCGAGATCGCCTGATGTGACCATGACCAGCGTATTTCTAAGAAATGACTGCCAGTGCGAGACCACTGAGTTCGGATCATTTGCCAACCGTATCACCCAACTGGTGTCGGCCGAAATAAAGAGGTCGACGTCTGCGCCAATGCGGATTTGTTGTGCCAGCGTTCCCGACGCGCCGTATGCGATCAGAACGGGAGTGCCAGTTTCGGCCATATAGCGTGAGGCGATACTATCCAGAGGACCGCCCAGAGACGCCGCGGCGAAGACCAACAACGGATCCTCGTCGGCATGGACCATCCCTTGTGGCATGAGATCAAGCAATGTCAGGAGAAGCAGAGAACCGAAAAGGCGTTTCATCGTGTTCACCTCAAGTCGAGACAGCTTCGATACTTTTGTCGCGAAACAGCCAAAAGCGGTTCATGAACGGCTGCACCCAGCGATGATACACCCAAACCGCAGCTCCGGCCAACCCGCCCCCGATGACCCAACCGGCCAACATGTCGAATGGATAATGCACACCGAGATAGATACGCGAGTAGGAGACGAGGACAGAAGCAGCGATCAGCAGCCACAGCAAGCGACGGAACATAAGTCCAAAAAATATCGACGCGGCCATCGAGGTCATCGCGTGACCGGATGGGAACGAGAATGTCTTGCCGCAACGATAGAGCACGCGCACACCCTCGACGTCGTGGCAAGGTCGTGGACGCTCGACGAGATTCTTGATTGCCGTCGATGCGAGTTGGTCTGTCAACGTGAGAAGAACGATGGCGATTAGCACGGCCACCCTTCCCTTGCCACCTCCCCAAATCGCGATTGCCAGCAGGCCGCCGATGACAAGAGGCCACCAGTTTCGCAATTCCGTTGCGATCGGCATAAGCCAATCGAAGACGGGATTCGCGGCGTCCGCGTTAAGGCGGAGGAGCATCCAGATGTCCAGTTGCACGAGGAAGTCGATCATCGGAGTGTCAGCTCTCCCTCTGTCCAATCGACTCCGGTTCTCGCCAGTTCACGAATTCGCGCCCGCAGCGGCTCGGCCAGTGACACTGGCACATCGACGTGCCCATGCGCGCGTTCGTCGTAATGTCCCTTCTGAAATTGCACGCCAAACTCATCGAGTGCACGATACACAATTCCGGTCCGTTCATGGTCAAAGTCGAGGGCGACAAATCGAACGACAATACGACTGATGCAGGTTGTCTCGCCTATCGCCGCATTGGCGGCGTCGGCGTAGGCGCGAACCAATCCTCCTGTCCCCAGCTTAGTGCCCCCAAAGTAACGAGAAACGACGCAGACTATGTTCTCCAGCTGTGCCCCGCGAAGAGCATCCAGAATGGGGCGACCGGCAGTACCCGACGGTTCTCCGGCATCGGCGGATCGTTCGAGCAGTGTGTCGGGACGCCCAACTCGCATCGCCCAACAGTGGTGAGAGGCATCGGGGTAGCGTCGCTCACGCAGATGGAGCAGCGTTTCAGCCTCAGTCTCGTTTTCGGCAGGAGCCAGGGCCGTGTGAAACTTCGAACCCAGTATCAAGATGGATGCTGTGGTTAGTCCTGATACGGTTCGGACTCGATCGGGAGTCAGATCAGGTACGGCAGACATGGTTTCATGATAACCGATAAATGGAGGAGAATCAGCCGTTTCCAAGTGCTCCGCCACCACAGGAGTACCGGATCGCGGAACTCGAGTGTCCCGAAATGTGTAGTTGTGATTGTAAGAACGTGGCCACCACAAACTCATGCGAGCGCCGAAGTGTCCGATGTTTCATTGTGGGAGAAGGTGATGGCCCCAGGGTCGTTGACAACCCGCGCAAATGCATTACATTTAGGGAGGCGTACCCACCACGCGTCGAATCATGCAAAGAAGCCTAAGATCAGTGCTGTCCTTGATGGTCGTCCTTTGCCTTTGGCAGACGGCAGACGGCCAGTATTCCAAAGTGTATGCCCCATGGCCGGTTGTGACGGGCGGGGATACTCTCGAATTGCCGTTTTGGGGTGGCGTGAACAGCCCCAAGCCATCATTGGTCGACTTCGATGGTGATGGCCTGACTGATCTGATGATCGGAGAAAGTCGAGGCAAGGTCTCCTACCTACGCAACACAGGTTCGGCCGCGGTGCCGGTGTGGAGCCCGATCAGCGAGCGGATCGGAGGAGTCAATACACGCACATGGCATCGATTCTGTGATATCGACAACGACGAGGACCTGGACCTGTTTTGCGAGGCCGATAGTGGTCTCGGGACGACGGCATACTACCGCAACGAGTCCGTCGGGGACGACATACTTTTCACGTTGATCAAGTACAGATTCGGTGACTTTGAAACGGGTGTCAACAATACGGGTGACTTCGCCGATTTGGACGACGACGGCGACTACGATTTCTTTCTCGGCTCGGTCACGGGCGAGTTGTGGCAGTACCGAAATGACGGCGATTCCACCGATCCGATCTACGTTGTCGGATCTTTCTTCTACGACAGCGTATTCGCCTTTCCGGGAGGGCTGGCCAGCAGTGTTCAAGAACCGCAGCACGGTTTTTCAACCATCACATTCTGCGATCACGACTCGGACGGAGACGCCGATCTCTTCTGGGGCGACATCAACAACAACAACACCTACCTTTTCGCAAATCTGGGGACACCGACAGTCTCCGATCTGACAGAGACCTCTGAGGCCTACCTGCCGATCTCTACATTCGGCCTCAATCACACCGCTTTCGCTGACCTGGACGACGATGGCGATGTAGAAGTCATCATGGGAGCGGCCAACGGCAACGATATTAACAATCTCATTCTGCTGCGAAACACCGGGACACCGTTCTTTCCATCATACGTTGTGGAAGATACCAACATGATTCATGGCATCGATGTGGGCAGCTATGCGATACCCGCGCTTGGCGACTTGGATGGTGACGGCGACACCGATTTCTTGATTGGACGAGGAGACGGGAGGATGTCGCACTACCAGAACGTCGGCTCCGAATCATCCCCCAGCTTCGTTCAGACGAGCGATTTCTACAAATCGATCGACGTCGGACTTTCCGCGGCGCCTGCGTTGGTTGACTGGGACAAGGACGGAGATTTGGATCTATTGATCGGCAGTGAGACCGGGCGCATCGCCCATTGGCGCAACGATGGCTCAGCGGTGAACTTTGACCCGGTATTTGTGACCAATCAACTGGGATCGATTCAGGTCGACATTCTCGCTGTCCCGGTTCCGGTGGATTGGGACAATGATGGCCTCACAGATATCGTCGTCGGTGAATGGGACTTCAACGGCTTCGCGAACATATTGCTCTATGAAAACGTCGGGACTTCGGGGGCGCCCTCACTGTCGCTGGTTACGAATCGCATATTGAAGAGGTTGCCGCGGGACTTCACGATTCCCACTGTGTATGACTGGGACTGCGATGGTCGGAAAGATTTGATCGTCGGTGGCCGTACTTTTGGCAGTGACTTGTACCTGAATACAGCGGGAAGCGGGACATTTCCCGATTCGCTGACACTCATTCTGCAGCCCGACACACTTCCTTGGGCCGACGATGGATACCGACTGTCGGTCGCATTGGCCGACATGGACGGCGATCACTTGCTCGATGCGTTTGTCGGAGAGGAAGACGGTGGGATCAACTTCTATGCGAGGGATGCGGCATCATGCTCATGTCCCTTCCACGGCGATCCCAGTGGGGACGGTGTGCAAGCTGTCACGGATGTTGTCTTAACGGTTAATGCCGCCTTCCGGGGTCTGCCGGCAACTGCAGAGGAAGAATGCTGCCCACACATTGGCCGTGTTGATCACAATTGCGATTGTGTCATCAGCGTGGTTGATGTGGTGCTCATCGTCAATACCGCGTTTCGTGGCGGTCCCCCATCGTGCGATCCCTGCGCGCCCGGCAATCAATGCCCGGAGTGATCGCTCTCATAGATAATTGAGCACCAAATCGAAATCGGGTTCCGCAGGGATGGGGATCGCGCCTTCACTTACTGCCACCTGCGATTGCCTTTTCGTGTTATGAGCCACGAGGAACACCGGCACCGCCAGATCGCGCGCGCGCCGCACCGCTTCCATCGATCCACGTGAATCCTCATGCAGACGTACGACAACAACGGCATCCGCCAGCGCGACAATAATGCGATTGCGGTGAATCAAGCGTGGCTTCGTCAGCGAGGCGCGCGGGGCGTACTCGCTGATCAACGCTCCCGACTTCTCAATGGCCTCGGCCAAGACAGCATGCTCGGGCGGATAGATGTTGTCGAATCCCGCACCGAGAACTGCGCACGTATGCCCATCGGCGGCAAGCGATCCGGTGTGCGCACCACCGTCGATGCCGCGCGCCAACCCCGAGACAACTACAACGTCACGTTCGGCCAGGCCCTTGCCCCAGTGGACCGCATCAGCAATTCCCTCAGCATCGGCTTGATGCGTCCCGACAACCGCGACAGTTTGGGCGGCCCGCGGTGGCAATGCGCCGCGCACGTAGAGGATGGAGGGTGGATCAGGCAGGTTGAGAAGTCGTTCTGGGTAGTCCTTTCCCGTGATTGGAATCGGAATCGTTCCTTGATCAATCATCATCTCGAGATCTTCGACAAGTGCGTCGGTCATGTTTCGGGCACCGTCGATTCGCTCGAAATCGTCATTACCAACGCGTGCGATATCGGCAATCTCTGCCGTGTCCGCATCCCAGATGGCCTCCGGATTGCCAAAGTGCGCAATCAACCCTGCGACCGCCTTGGCGCCGAGACGGGCTTCCGTCGTCAGGGCGTAGAGTATGGAGAGATCGCGGGTAATCGTTGTTGTCATATCATTCTATCCAGGCGAAGCATAGCACCTCGGCCCCAGCGTGGCGCAATAACTTTGATACGGCCGTCATCGATTTTCCCTTTTCCCAACGCCAATCGCAGAGGAGCACGCGCTTGTTGAAGACAGACTCCGGGCGGTTGAGCCGGAAGAGATCGCCCCAGGGCGCAGGAAGTTTGGTGAGGCGGTCGGCGTGATCCGACAGAGGGGCGGACAGTCCGACGAGATCAGGGCGGAAAGTGCAATCCAATAGACGCGCCAGTCTCTCGCCCGACCAATCCAACGCTTGGACAGAGCGGTACACTTGGGGCGGAGGTATCGTGATAAGCAGGTCATGCGGTTGCACAGCGCCTGTCTGAATGAAGCGGGCGGCGAGATTCGCCAATCTCCATCCACAATCGTATTCACCGTTGTTTTCGAATCGGTACGCGTGTGCCCCGACGATCGTCCTTCGGTGTGGCCACCGGTTCAAGAATTCCGCATCGAGTACTCTCCCTATCAGCTTCTCGCCAGTCTTCTCGATTCCTGTGTGCAACGGCAGCGAGTCGATGTCCGCCGGCATCGGCCATGTGGCAGGATCGGGAGTAAGACCAAGAGTGTGCCGTGCGATGAGGCGCTCGAGGCGAGCGCCGATTTGTTGAACGAGAGATCTATTCACGCGATGTTCACAGCGATCAGAAGATTTCGGCGGTGAAAACTTCAAGGGTCGTTTGAGGGCTCGTCCACGCATCCGCAGGCAGACCGGCCTTGATGCATGTCTCAGATAAAAACGTTTCTCGATCCCAGTCATTTTCGATCGGGACTTGTGGCAGCAGCACTCCGGAGACATGTCCCTGTGAGACTATCAATCCGTGCCGTCCGACCAGGACGAGATCGGGGTTGGTGATCCGCTTGATCGGCGAAAGTACCGTGATCTCGATCTCGAGCCGGTCGACGTCTCGGGGTTCAACCGGAATGAACCGGTGATCACGCAGAGCCGCCGATTCGGCCATTTCCCAGACAGCTTCAATTAGCGGTTTGAAAGGGCGCACATACCCGACACACCCGCGCAATTCGCCACGGTGCTTGATTGTCACAAACACGCCACGCTTTTCACGCAAGCGTGCCGTAGGCGCCTCGGGGCATTCGATCTTCGCGCCCTTGATCGCATGTTCCAGAGAACGGAGGGCCGTCGTGCGCAGCAGTTCACGCTCCGACGTGTTCAGAGTTTGATCGGAATCGAACGTGCTGTGATCGGTGATATCGTGGCTTTCAGGAGTGTCGGCCTTAAGTTCGTATTCCGTCCCGGATGATGATTCGTCCCCGCGAAAGAACGCAGCCGAGAGATAGCCAACGATGTATCCGGCCCTGTCGCCGGTCACGTCGGCGGAGGTCGTCCGTGTGATGACACGTGCGGTGTTGGCACCCATTGCCTGTGTTGCGATCATCGTAGCGGTGATTGGTCCGCCGCCGCATGCTTCGCAGGCGCCATCGGAGTACAAGTCGTAGAATTTGTTGTGCGAGAAAGTCTGGATTGCACCTGCTGCTGTGGCGTCAAGCCGACGCGTGGCTTGATAGTCGTGCCCATGTGCGAGATCGGACGATGCGACTATGAGTGTGCGCCCGAGTTTGGAGATGCTGCCGAGAAGTTCTCCCAGGCGTCTGGCCGTCGGGTACTCTTGGTCACCCATCACGATGGGTACCACTGAAAATTGACCGAGGACGATTTGCAGGAACGGCAAATGAACTTCGATCCCGTGCTCGAATCCACCGCCGATTGACTCGTGGCCGAGATCGGACAGGGCGATGAGTGGGTCGGTGTCGGTCAAGCGCGCGCAGAACTCGAGATCGATAGGAATGTCGCCGAGTGGTGTACGGTAAGCGCCGCCGGAGTAGACAGAACAGCCTCGAAAAAATGATCGATGAGAGGGAGATATCACGACAACCGTGCTGAACGATAGCCCGGTGAGCTGTTTGTATCCCGCGGCCGCGACCGCACCAGAGTAATCATAGCCCGCGTGCGGACACACGAGGCCGGCGATGTGGCCGTGGAGTGTCTCTCGCTTGGCGGTGGCGAAGAGCTTGGCAACACGTTGGGCCAGATCGACGGGATCGTCGGGATAGAATCCGTCGGAACCGGCGACGCGGTATGTTCTCACCCGTTTTGGGTCTGCAACTGTTCTCATGGCGACACAACCGTGCTATTCATGGGACGCTAATATACGCAAGTTGGAGCTGAATCGCGGAATCCATCCGAGCCGTCGCCGTACGACATAACCGATTGCTGGACAATAGCGTGCGCGAGTCGAAGCAATCGATCTCGCAAAATTCGATTTCCATCAACTACCTGAAGCGATTTGCGTATCATTCTCTGACCAACCTATGAAACTGAACTGAAATAGCATTCCGCAACGAATTGTGTACAGTTCGTCGCGGTGGGTTCGGGGATAGGTACGGTTCTTGGGGAACCGCAACGGAATAAATCCGTTAGTGGGATCGCAAGACACAACAGGAGGTAAGACGCAGTGAATGGTTTGAAGACACTGATGCTTCTGACAACGCTTACCGTGTTGTTCGTTGCAATCGGGTATCTCGTGGGCGGCCGAGGCGGCATGATCATCGCTTTTGGCTTCGCCGTGGTCATGAACTTTGTGTCGTATTGGTTCTCCCATAAGATCGTGCTGTCGATGTACAAGGCGCAGGAAGTGACGGAATCGGATGCACCCCGACTTTTCGGCATGGTGCAATGTCTCTCGACGCAGGCGGGATTGCCGACACCCAAGGTGTATATCATTCCGGATAGTTCACCGAACGCCTTTGCCACTGGCCGCAACCCGGCCAACGGTGTGGTCGCGTTCACGCAGGGTATCCTGGATTTGCTCTCCGAGGATGAGTTGGAGGGTGTCACGGCTCATGAATTGGCGCATATCAAGAATCGCGACATCCTGACTCAGACTATTGCGGCTACGATCGCCGGGGCCATCGGCATGTTGGCGAGCATGGCGCAGTGGGGTGCCATCTTTGGTGGAATGGGCAGAAACGACGACCGTGAAGGCGGAGGCGGCAACATAATCGGCCTGTTGGTAATGGCGATTGTCGCGCCGATTGCCGCGATGTTTGTGCAGATGGCGATCTCACGCGCTCGCGAATACGCTGCGGATGCGACCGGAGCCCAGATTTCTGCCAAACCTCTCTCGCTGGCCAATGCGTTACGGAAACTTCATGCCGGCACTGTGCGACGTCCGATGAACGCCAATCCGGCCACAGCGCACATGTTCATCATCAATCCGTTTTCCGGACGGTCGATGAAGAACCTGTTCTCGACACATCCGCCGGTTGAGGAGCGCATCGCACGCTTGGAGGCGATGGTTTATAAGGTCTGAATTTAGGCGAATCGTGAAACGCGAAGGGGCGCATGCGAGTGCGCCCCTTCTTTCGTTTTTGGCAACCTCTTGTCAGGCACACGATTCATGCCGACATTACCGTTGGTGACTCAGTTATGATGGCGCAGATTGGAATCGAGCTTCTCCTCATCGGAGTGCTGATCATCCTCAACGGATTCTTTGCCGGTGCGGAGGCGGCGCTCATCGCTGTGCGTCGCTCGACTGTCAGCGAGCTGGCAAAGACCAAGGGCGCTGCCGGTCGGGCCCTGAAATCACTCAAGGACAAGCCCGAGACGTTCCTGGCGACTGTCCAAGTCGGCGTGACAGTAGTTGGGACATTGGCTTCGGTAGTCTCCGGTGCCACGGTTGTTGAGGCATTGACGCCACGCATCGCCGAAATGCAATGGACATTCACTCAGACGTGGCCTCAGCAAATCGCGATTGCTCTCGTCGTTGTATTCATCGCGTTTGCCTCGCTGGTTTTCGGTGAATTGGTTCCAAAGTATCTGGCCATTGCGCGACCGGAAAAGATGGCTCTCACCGCCGCCCGTCCCATCGCCTGGTTTGCGAAGATCGGAAAGCCGTTGGTGGCCTTGCTCACTCACGTTTCGCGGTTCGTCGCCCGCTTGTTTGGTGTGCACCCCTCGGAGCACGATCAGCCAGTTTCTGACCAAGAGATCCGGCTATTGGCAATCGAGGGATCGTTGCACGGGACTATTGACGATGTCGAGCGCGAGTTGATTCATCAAGCACTCGACTTTTCGGATACTACGGCACGTCAAGTGATGACACCACGTCCGGATGTCGTCGGCGTCGATCTCAATTGGACCAATGACGAGGTGTTGCAGACTGTTCGCGAGGAAGGGTACTCACGCTATCCGGTGTTCAATGCTACTCTGGATCGAATCGAGGGTGCGATGTACACCAAGGATGTCATCCACTTATTGACTGATGGCTCACCGATCATTCTGCGGGACCTGGTTCGCCCGGTCATGTTCGTGCCCGATTCGATGGTGATATCGGAGGTCCTGGCGAAGTTCCAGCAACAGCGACGGCACTTGGCCATCGTCCTCGATGAATTCGGCGGCACCGCCGGACTGATTACTCTCGAAGATGTGCTGGAAGAAATCGTCGGCGACATTCGCGATGAATACGACGCGGATGAAGTGGCTGAATTTCGGCTGCTTCCGGACGGCAGCGCTCTGGCGGCAGGCGGCATGCCGATCATCGATTTCAACGAAGAGTATGGCGTAGCACTTCCGACCGACGATGCCGACACACTTGCCGGATTGGTCACAACGACGATCGATCGATTACCCCGCAAAGGCGATCAGATCGAAGTTGCTGGCGTGCGGCTTGATGTCGCCACACTTAAGGGGCGCAGAATCGTCATGCTGCGCGCGCGGAAAAACGTACCCGCCTGAGTTCTGACTCCCATTGCGATAAATGTGAATTACAGGGCGGTCAGAAGTTGCGTGGCGGCCCGTTGAATCCAATCGACCACTGTTCCGGGAAACACACCGAAGTACAGTACGCCAATCGCAGATAAGATCAACGCAGCAGTGAGATTCCCCTGTACTGAGAAGGCCGGGCTCATCGAATCCGCGGCGAAGTACATGCGGCGGATCACAGTGATGTAGTAATAGAGCGCGATCACCGAAGTCAGGAGCGCGACAATCACCAGCCACATGTAACCGGCATTGATGCCGGCTAGGAATACATAGTACTTCGCAAGAAATCCTGCAGTCGGGGGAATGCCTGTCAGTGAGAGCAAGAAGAGCGTAAAGAAGGCAGCCAACGCGGGCGACCGGCGCGAGAGCCCGGAGTAATCCATGATCTCGTCAGAACCGGTGCGTTCCGAGAACGCGATCACACAGATGAATGCCCCCATGTTTGCGAAGAGATAGGCCAGCATGTAGAAGGCCATGGATGTCGCGCCATAGGCATCAAGGGCAACCGCGCCGACCATGACGTAGCCGATCTGCGCCACCGAGGAGTAGGCAAGCATTCGCTTGATATTCGTTTGTACGATTGCGGTCACGTTGCCGACTACCATTGCCAGCGCCGCCAGTGCCGCAATTGCATTTCCCCACACCATTTGTGCCGATTCCAAGCCAACGAAGAAGACACGAATAAATGCTGCGAGGGCTGCGGCCTTCGAGGCCACCGAGAGGAAAGCTGTGATCGGAGTTGGTGCACCTTCGTACACGTCAGGTGCCCACATATGAAACGGCGCCAGCGCCAACTTGAATCCAAACCCCGCGATAAGGAAGATGAGGGCGAGTGTCATCCCCGAGGAGAATCCGCCCTCCATGTACATACCCCAAATCGTGGTCTTGATGGTCTGCAGATCGGTCGTCTGGGTTAGTCCGTAGATTAGAGCAACACCATACAGCAGCACGGCCGATGAAATGCCTCCGAGAATAACATACTTCAGGCCGGCCTCCGCGGACTTGCGATTGGTCTTGTCGAATGCGGCCAACGCGTAGAGAACAATAGTCGATAGCTCCAGAGAGACATACAACGTCAATAGTTCGGTGGCCGAGATCATGAGCATCATGCCGACGGTCGACATGAGCAGGAGGCCGTAGTATTCGCCACGATGAGCGCGGAACCGTCCGACGGTGCCAATCGACGAGATGACTGTCAGGAGTACTGTAAAGAGGACGATTTCCTTAAACACGACGGCCATACGATCGAAGACGAAGGTGCCACCGAAGGCGTTGCCATCGGGCGTGAGTGCGACCCACGCAGCGGTAATGAGGACTCCGATGAGTGTCGCGATGGCGAACACACCTGACCCGCCAGGATTTTCGTCCCGCTTGCCCGTGGCCCATGCCACGATTATCGCTCCCCAGATAAAGAGGAAGCATTCGGGCAGTATGACAGCCCAGTCAGCGTAGAAAGCGGAGTAATCGAAGTTTATCGGTTGCACAGTTAAGCGCCAATCACACGGACCAAGTTTTCAATCGTCGCTTTGATATAGTTCGACAACAGACTGGGGTAGATACCGATGGCGATCATCAGGATTCCCAACGGTATCACGGTGAACAACTCGCGGGCATTGATCTCCGTCAGTTCCGCCGTGTGCCCCGCAATGTTTCCGAGGAACATCTTTTGAATCATGCGCAGGAAGTAAACAGCGGTCAGGAGTACGCCAACCACACCGATTGCGACCGTGATTTTGAAGTACGGGAACGCTCCGAGAAAGACCATAAACTCGGAGACGAATCCTGACAGGCCCGGCAGGCCGAGCGAACCGAGAACAAAGAGTATCATGACTCCGGTGTAGACCGGCACCTTCAACCACATGCCACCGTAGCCGTCGATATCGCGCGAGTGTGTCCGATCGTAAATTACGCCAACGAGGATAAAGAGAGCGCCAGTGATCAGGCCGTGCGAGACCATCTGGAACATGCATCCCGAGATGCCAGCAACCGAGCCGACAGCCGCCATACCCAATAGACAGTATCCCATGTGAGAGACAGAAGAGTACGCGACGAGCTTTTTCAGATCTTTCTGCGCCATGCAGACGAAGGCGCCATAGATGATACCAGCGACCCCCAATGCCGCCATCGGCCAGGCGAAGTACTTCGTCGCTTCGGGGAACATCGGGAACGAGATACGCAGCAGTCCATAGGTTCCCAACTTCAGCAGAACGCCGGCCAGCAAGACAGACACCGCCGTGGGCGCTTCAACGTGGGCATCCGGCAACCATGTATGAAATGGCAGTGTCGGAATCTTGATCGCGAAACCGATGAAGAAGAAGACAAAGGCGAACATCTGGAATCCGCGCGTCAACTCGGGCGCGCGTTGAATATGCTCGATCATCGACAGCGAATGCGGATTGGACGTGAAATAGAGCGCCAAGATGGCCACCAGCATGAAAATCGATCCAAAGAGCGTGTAGAGGAAAAACTTGATCGCCGCATACTCTTTGCGCGGCCCGCCCCAGATACCGATCAGGAAATACATCGGTACGAGCATCACTTCCCAGAACACATAGAAGAGGAAGAAGTCGAGGGCGCAGAATACTCCCAGCATACCTGCTTCGAGAAGCAGATAGAAAGCGAAGTACTCTTTCACACGATTGGTGACGTTAAACGACACCACCGCTGCCAGGAAACACAGAAGCGTCGTCAGCACCAACATCGGAACCGAGAGGCCATCAACACCGAGGTGATAGTTGACATTCAGAACGGGGATCCACGAGGCGTGTTCGACAAACTGAAATTCATGCGTGCCGGAATTGTATGCCGCCAGCATCATGAGCGAGAGGATGAGCGGAATGATCGTAGCCGCCATCGTCACGCCTCGCACAGCGCGGTGATTGTCCTTGGGCAGGAGCATGATCACCGCCATGCCGATGATGGGCGTGAAGATCATCCATGAGAGAATTCCCGATATCATGTCGTAACCGTCCTTCGTTTACCAAGATTCCAAAAGCCACATGATCACCAGCGCCGCAAACACAATGAACGCGTAATTCTGCACACGTCCGGTCTGCAAGTGGCGCACGGTTAGACCAAATCCGCGTGTAAGTATTCCGGTGCCGTTGACTGCGCCATCGACAATATGAACATCGATCCAAGTATTGACCTTCGACCACCACATGGTCACCGTTCCAGTTCCATTAACTATGCCGTCGATGACGGTGCGGTCGAACCGATACCAAGCGTCGCACATGACATAGTAAGGACGGATAAAGAGGACGTCGTAGACCTCATCGAAGTAGAACTTGTTGTAGAACGTCGTGTAAACGCCTTTGAACGACGACGCAATCTTGTCGGGGTCAATCGCACGTTTGACATACATCAGGTATGCCAGCCCGATTCCGGACAGACCAACCAGGGTCGCGATGATTGCGGTCGAAAGATGGAATTCGGCGTGGTGCGGCTCGGAGAGATAAACGACCGAAGAGAATCCGTGATGCAACCAGGGCATTCCGACAAATCCCGAGACGATCGAGAGAAACGCGAGGAACATCAATGGAGCCGTCATCGATAGCGGCGACTCGTGCGCATGATCAAACTTGTGCTGATCGCGCGGCTTGCCCGTAAATGTCAGGAAATACAGGCGGAACATGTAGAACGCGGTCATGAAAGCGACAAGCAACGTCAACGCCGTGAACATTGGATGGCCGGCCGTCGCGGCAACAATCTCATCTTTTGACCAGAAACCCGAAAGCGGAGGCACGCCGGCAATGGCCAACGCGGCGATGAGGAATGTCCAAGAGGTGATCTTCATCTTGGAGTGCAGACCGCCCATCTCGCGGATGTCGTTGGTGTGCACCGCGTGTATGACCGAGCCAGCGCCGAGAAAGAGCAGGGCTTTGAAGAATGCATGGGTCATGAGGTGAAATGTCGATGCGGTGAAGCCGCCCAATCCCAACGCCATGATCATGTAGCCGAGCTGTGACACGGTGGAATAGGCGAGCACTCGCTTGATGTCGTTCTGCACCAATCCGATCGTGGCAGCCATCACCGAAGTAATGATTCCGATCCAAGCGACAACCATGGACGCGTCTTCTGCGACTCCAAAGAGAATCAACGAACGCGCCACAAGGTAGACGCCTGCAACGACCATGGTCGCGGCATGGATCAGTGCCGAGACCGGAGTCGGACCTTCCATGGCATCGGGGAGCCACACATGCAACGGCACTTGTGCAGATTTACCGACGGCTCCAGCAAAGAGACAAAGCGCCATGACGGTTAAGTATCCGCCGGTCAACGCTCCACTCTGGACCGCGCCGTTAACATCTTTGAATGCGAGCGAGCCGACGGCCGCGTAGAGCATGAGCAAGCCAATCAAGAATCCAAGATCGCCCAAGCGTGTGGTGATGAACGCTTTCTTGTTGGCGTCGGTGGCCGACGTCTTCTCAAAGTAGAATCCGATGAGCAGGTACGATGCGAGTCCAACCAACTCCCAGGCAGCGAACATCAGGAAGTAGTTGTCGGCCAGTACCAGGGTGAGCATGGCCATGCCGAACAACGAAAGGTAGGCGAAGAACCGCGAGAAACGCGGATCGTCGTGCATATACCCGACCGAGTAGATGTTCACCATCAGGGCAACGGTCGAGACCACGATCAACATCATGGCTGTCAGACCATCAATTTGAATACCTAAGGAGATGGTCATCGACGGGCCGAGGTTCAGCCACTCGAAAGTGAATCGCTGGGCAACGGGATTGTTCCAGACCGTAAAGGCGATCGCCCACGACCACACGAAGGCAATCGACATGGCTGTAATCGAGATTCCCGCCGATAGCATACGCTGCCGGTGTGTGACCAAGATGATGGTCAGCATCGCGATGAGCGGGAAGACAGGTATGAGCCAGGCGTTCTCTAACATATCACCATTTCATGAAATTGACTTTGTCGACATCGATACCGCGGTGATGCTGGTACACCAGCAATACAATCGCCAGGGCAACTGTTGCCTCGGCAGCGGCCACTGCGATGGTAAAGGCCGCGACCACTTGTCCGGTCACGTTTTCCGGAGTGACATAGCGCGCGAACGCTACGAGAGTAATGTTGACGGCGTTGAACATCAACTCGATGGCCATCAACACGCCGATAGCGTTTCGACGTGTGAGCATACCGTAGACGCCAATGCAGAATATGACTGCCGAGAGCGCCAGGAAGTGGTTGATGCCAATGACAGACATCATGGCGTCACCTTCTCCCGCTCGCGCGATTCGTCGGCATTGGTCGAAGACGTCTTCAGAAACGCCCCGTCCTTTTTGGCAATCACCAGCGCCGAGATCAACGCCGCGAGCAACAGAACCGAAACAATCTCAAACGGCAGTACAAACTTTGTCAGGAACAACTCGCCGAGTTTGTGCCCCGCGCCACCAGTTGGCACACCATCGGATACCGCAATCGGAGTGTTCCACAACGAATAGAGCATGATCACGAGAAGACCCAACGAGATTGCCAAGCCAGTCGGAACCTGCTCATTGGTGTGGCGGATGCTCGAGTCGGCGATACGTGCAGTTAGCATGACCCCGAAGATCATCAGGATGGCAATCGCTCCGACGTAAATGAGGACCTGGGCCGCGGCCAGGAATGGCG
>JBKKDE010000020.1:0-10724 GCA_046708665.1 Candidatus Zixiibacteriota bacterium
CTCGGGTCCACGCTCAAACTCTGGCCGCGGTTCCGGCAGCTCGTTGAAGAGGTATCGTTCGTCCATTCTGATTCTCGGATGCCAATGTACGGCCACGACGCCATCCGGGTGACCATTTTGCCTCAAAGTCCAAAAGGAGGGAGCCCCGGGTTGAGGGCGGCAACCCGGGGCGTGGAGGAAACTTCTATGGTCTTGGGGTACTACAGGGACGTTCAATGTGCTTTGGTCTGGTCGCGCCTCCTTGATGCGTTACGGTTTCCTCGACCTGTACGAGTTGCACCTCGTCGGCCGCGTCCGTGTGATTTCCCTTAAGGCAAATGCATCGCCAGCTCACAGAGTTTTTTGTACGGATAGCACAACCGATTACTGCAGCTCAGGATAGCCTGATGTTCAATCTTTGGGCCCCTATGCAGATGCTGAACAGCACCCGTTTCAAGGCGCAGAAATAATGGGAATGAGCCAACAGACTATGGTGTCTTTCGCCACAGTCTGTCGACCAACAAGAATACGAGTTATAGCAGTTTCGTTGCGTGGCTACTGAAGTCAATTCATCGCGGAATTTCGGATCTGCAATTGCGATTACTGCTTTGGCCCGCTCCCGGTGGGGATTGCCGAAGAGATAAGCGACTCCGTGCTCCGTTACAACTTCAGGTCTGCAAGGGGATCAAGGCAGTGCAGAGGAATCTGGTACGGCTGTACCCCGGTCAACTCGCCGCGGCGTGCAGTCAGCGAGTCAATCAGAGCGAGAGGACTCATGTCAAATTATATCTCGCTACATGGAGGCGACAATCTGATTGAACTGTCGAATTCGTGGACGGCGCATTGGAGTCGTCGTCAGAGCACGATCACTGGAAGTCGGGGCCCAAGGGTGCTACGATCTTCCCCACCCACGGTTGCGCCTCCAGCACCCGTCGCCAGACATCATGCGCCACCACACGATACGCATCATGCCCCTTCGATGACCCGCGCAGTTTGACGAAATGGCAGACCTGACGCATGTTCCACTCGAAGAGTGTGCGTTTGCGGAAGGCGAGCATAAGCGCATACACCGCCTCATTCGGGAATTCCGGCTTGAGAGCATCGTGAACTGATGCGGACTGCTCGATTAGCCGCTCGTAGTCGGACTTCAAGCCGAGGTCTTTGATTAACTGAGGCGTGGTCCAGCCGAGTTCGGGTGTCAGTTCCTGCGCGGACTGGGTGCCGATACGGTGACGCTGGATGTCGCGCCAGGCACCGTAATCCACGGTGATTTCAATCGTGTAGTTGAGGTGCTCGAAGGCGCGCGGCATAGAGTCATACTGACCCAGCGAGTCGACGCTACAGAGTACGAGACTGAGCATCTCTGCTTCTGTCCAGCCGACACTTGACTCTTCCAACTGCAGCCAATCGGTGTGTTGATTGGAATACGCGACACCGCACGCGAGCCGGCGCAAGCCATCGTGATCGTAGTGCACCAATCGGACATCCGGGCCAATCTCCCGACAAAGCCGCTCAACCGGCGGGATCTTATTGGCCAGCTCCGCGACAACCCGATTGGCGCCGTTGTAACGGGCAACATCCGGGTCGGCATACTTCAGAAGCGTTGGGACCTTCTCCAACGCCGACGCCTTCACCTCAGCACCAATCTCCCGCAATTCAGCTAAGGGGGATCCAGTGAGCTTTCGGATTGCATGCGCCAAGGCCCGCGCGTTGATCGTCCAGCCAAGATTCGTCAATGTCGCTGTCGGCAACAGATATCGAATGGCATCGCATGCCTTAGCGCGCAGACGCGACTCCCACATCTTCGGCGACTTGTCCGCCGGACAAGGATCAGCTCGGCGCAGATGCTCGACCGCCTTGTCGGACCAGGAGATGTACGTAGTCGTCAGTTCACGAATCAGGTCTTCGTATTGACGGTTCAAATCGGGATGACTCTTGAATGCCGCCGGACGATACACGTGGTCGGGGTCATAAATCTGGTACCGTGTCGATTTCTCGGTGTATGAGGCGAGACGGTTGTCTTCGATCGCCTTTGCCGCAAGAATCGACACATTCTCGACTGCCAACGATAGAACCGCGTGCTCGGCCACTGACGCATGCCCGTAACCGACCACCCACTTTTCATGGAATTGCGACGATTTCGCCTCGTTCAATTCAGTCGCGATCTGATCAAACGGTTCCGGCGAACGCGAAGTCTTGGCAAACGCCACCGCTACGACCTCCGGCGGCAGGTCTTTCATCAGGTAGATGCGGCGGTCGGGAGTGGTCATGGGCGTGGAAATGGCAGTCTCGGCGTCCAATGCAGTCGGCATGTGTCCCTCAAGTGGTTTGACAACATTTCCACGGATACAAAAAACACCATTCTGACGCCATCATCTTTCCCGGCGGGATTGTATATTCTCGCTCCCACTATTATGGTGGCGGACTATTGTGCGGGTCAGTCCTTGGGCTGACCGCTGTAGAGACACTGAACGTCAGCCCAAGGGCTGACCGGCACATGAGAGGGTCACATGAAAGACGCACGCTTAGTCAAACTCGCCGACACACTGGTCAATTTCTCGACCAAAGTGAAACCCGGCGAGAAAGTTTTGATCGAAGCCAAAGGCGATCACACGCACGACCTGGTCAAGGAGATTGTCTCCAAGGTCGCCGATGCCGGCGGTCTCCCCTTTTATTACTTCAACGAAGAGGAAGTCGAACGCCGCTGGGTTATGGGCGCATCTGAGGCGCAGCTCAAGGCCCACGGCCAGATGCACCTGCGTATGATGAAGGACATGGCCTGCTACATCGCCGTACGCGGCTCGAACAACTCATTCACCATGGCCGACCTGCCGCGCGAGAAACGCGAGATGTATCAGAAGCACTACTACAAGCCGGTGCATCTGGAGCAGCGCGTGAAGAAGACCCGTTGGGTGGTGCTCCGCTATCCCAATTATGCGATGGCGCAACTGGCCGAGACTTCGCGCGAGGCATTCGAGGACTACTACTTCTCAGTGTGCAATGTGGATTACGTGAAGATGGACAAGGCGCAGGACCTACTCGCCGATGTCATGCGCAAGACCGACAAGATTCACATCAAGGGCCCCGGCACCGATCTGCAATTCTCGATCAAGGGAATCCCGCCGAAGAAATGCGCTGGCGAACGCAACATTCCAGACGGCGAAGTGTATACCGCGCCGGTCCGCACATCGATCAATGGCGTCATCACGTACAATTGCCCTTCGATTTACGAATCCACACTGTTCGATAGGATTCGTTTCGAGTTCAAGAATGGCAAGATCGTCAATGCCACATGCGGCACCGACAACTCAAAGCTGAATAAGATCCTCGACACCGATCCAGGGGCGCGCTACATCGGCGAATTCTCATTCGGGCTCAATCCAAACATCAACAAGCCGATGAAGGATACTCTGTTCGACGAGAAGATTTTCGGCTCGATTCACCTCACGCCCGGCCAGTGTTACAAAGAAGCCCCGAACGGCAATCAGTCGGCCGTCCATTGGGACTTGGTACTAATCCAAACCAAAGAGTTCGGCGGCGGCGAGATATACATGGACGGCAAGCTGGTCCGCAAGGACGGCATCTGGGTCCATCCGGCACTCAAGGACCGGCTATCGGCGAAGGCACTTCGCTAAACCACAGATGGCGATTGGTGTGGCGGACAAGGGGCTTCGGCCCCTTGTTTGGTGTTGGCATGAATGATCCAACGATCATTCCGATAGGTTAAGAGTGTTGATGAAACGACGATCTCGGTTGCCCCGCCTACTACTTGCGATCCTGGTCCTGATCGTGTTGTCGGAGGTCGTGGGCCGTATCGTCGGCGCACCACTACTCCCGCCAACATCCGACTTTATCGAGGCCCAAGAGTGGCGCTATGCGGATTGGATCGAGCGCGATTCCGAACTCTTTTGGAAGTACCGTCCATCGCAGGTAATCGACGCAAACTTCATGAAGCCAGGTCGGTACACGATAAACAGCCATGGATACCGTGGACCGGATTACAAAATTGAGAAGCCGAGTGGGATCACGCGGGTAGTGTGCCTCGGCGAGTCCAGCACGTTTGGGCTCGGCGTATCTGATGACGACGTCTGGCCGCGCCAGATGGAGCACACGCTCAACCAACTCGATACTCAAAAGCGTCGGTGGGAAGTGCTGAACCTCGGGGTGACCAACTTTTCAACCACGCAAGCGGTCCGCCAGGCACGCGAAGAACTCCCTCGCCTCGACCCGGATTTTGTCTTGGCGTGCTTTTCCTGGGCCGATCATCAGCCATCGGCCAATGGTATCTCCGATGATCGAAGAGATGTCGGCGCCGGCTGGGTGATAGCGATTAGGAACATCCTCGAGCAGTCGGCAGCATACCGGTGGTTGTGCGTACTATGGGCTTCTACAATTTCCGCGCCGCCGCCCGCCCAATCGTCTCCGGGGTTCGAACAACGCCGCGTGTCTTCAACAGATTTTTCCGAGAACATAGAGAAGCTCATGCGGGTATCCAACAGCGCTGGAGCACGTCCGGTTGCAGTGACATCGCCCATCTCCTGGCCGCCGCAGGGCATGACCGACACCGCAGGTGTCTTTCATGTCCATCACCGTTACCGGCGACTCACACGATTCGGGGCAATCGCTGGCGGGGGTGAGTTTGTGGAGTTAGCCAACGCGTTTGACTTGTACCCGCGTTTTTATGACAACGCCCTCGAAGAGAATGAACTCTTCAACGCCCAGGGCCATGAATTCGCCGGAGAATTCCTCGCCCGTTATTTGCTTGGGGATACGGTTGTCATTAACCGGTACGGCAGCCAGGATTATGTCGAGGGCCGTTAACAGGGGGCAAGTGCACACAAACGAAAGCGTCCTCCGGGATCACCCGAAGGACGCTTCCAATCCCTCCCGTACGCAGTCGGTGGCTATGGTTGGCCGGGGCCGACTGGCCTTTCCAGATTGTCCGAGTGGAACTTGATGATTCTGCGAAGCCGTGACAGCAACAGACTCGAGTGATCCGCTGGCAACACCCCTGAGCCCTCATACTCCTCATAGATATGTGCCACGCCTGCCTGATTGAGTGTCGCAACGAAGTCACGATTCTGCTCAAGAAATCCGTGTTCGTTCTGAAGGCCGATATCGATAAAGATTTCCAAGTCGTTCCATAGCGCAGGGTTCGCCTGTCGCTTGCTTAGGAATACAGTCTTCACATCCGCAGAGTCGCGCCATTTCGCCCAGATGCTGTCTGTGAGAACTCCGGTCGAGCTGAACGGCAGGTCAACGCCAACCCCGAAAGTATCGACCTGGCTCGGGAACGAGACAGTGTTGATACCGGCGGGGCGCCCGCTGTACCACTCGTGATTGAAGATGGTGTCATACCGATTTCCAATGAACGGAAACTTCAATACGAGCTTGATGCCGACGGAATCAAAAACACGCAGCGGATGAGGCGAAAAAGCAGACGCCATCGCAAAGAAGTGCATCGTCTCCTGGTACATCGCCGCACCGTTCCGGAGCTTTGAGTAGATTTCCGCGTCGCCAGGTCCGGTTCCGTTTTGCGCAAGTACAGTCGTAATGAGACCGCCATCGGGATTCCACAGACCGGTTCCAAGCGCCGGGTCACCAAAGGAGAGCGGGCCAGACATCGAGGATACCGAGCTGAAGAGTTCCGGATGGTCAAGCGCATATCGTATGGCCCCGTATCCACCCATACCATGGCCGCCAATCGCACGAGCATTGCGCCCGGCGCGTGTATGAATACGATAGGTTGCTTCGGTGTTGGCAATAGTGGCGTCGAGTAGATCCTCGTACATGCCGGTTGTCGCCGAGTTCCTGTAGTAGGAACCCCCGAAATAGTTCGAGGCATCGACGGTCACAACAAGCATGCGTCCGATTTCGCCGTTTTTGTACATCTCATCGACCAATGTCTGCAAAGCATACCGTTCGAAATAGCCCGCATCTCCGAGATAGTCGTGCAAGAGGTAGAGAACCGGGAACGGCGCCTGTGGCACCGAAGGTGGTTCATCCGACGCATACGCTGTGAAGATGTATCGTGAGTCACGGTCCTCGGCCGAATTGCGGTCAAGCTCCTGGGAGAATGAGTATGTAGTCGTCAATGGCTTCTTGGTCGATAAGGTTGGTGGACCAACCGCACTGTCTTCCTGCGAACATCCGCCAAATAACAACCCGACCGCCAAGACCGACGCGCCTACCGATGCCCATTGTGCCTGTTTCATCTTTGCAAAACCTCCGGATTAGAATCGATACGAGAATGCCAGCAAAGTCTCGTAGCGTTTCAAAGAATACGTTCCAGGAAATACCGAGACACCGTCCAGCGTGCCGCTTTGCGGGACGTTGCGTTCCGAAGCAAATGCGATCTCCTGCGCGGCCGACAATTCCCAGCTTGGCGAGATCATGTAAGAAATTCCCGCCGTCAGCCCGATGCGGTCACCCACATCCGGAAAGTTTGGCGTAAAGGTTGAATCCACGGCAGCGCCACCGTCGTAATAGAACCCGCCGCGAACCGCCATGTTCTCTTTGGCCATGTATTCGGCCCCGGTCGCCACGCGGATCTGATCCTTCCAACCGAAGGGCACCGTGAGACTGCTCAACGATCCGATTCCCGTTCCGAGTCCGTCACCGGAAAAGGTCACCTGCCAAGTTTCGACAGCCGACCAGAAGGTCATGTTCAGATCCAACGCCAACAGCAGGCGATCGCTCGCCGCGATTCCGAGACCGGCACCAATGGACGCGGGCAGCTCGAGATCGTATTCGTAGTTCTGCTTGAAGTAACTTTGCTCGCTAGCCACTTCGTCGTTAACTCCGACAAAGAATGATGTCTCGCGTTCGGGGAATAGATCGGCTTCGATTGACCGTCGCTGGGCATTGATCGGCCATGCCATTGACATTTCGGCCGTACCATCCATGGAAATCGAGATTGGAGTTTGACCGCTGAACCCGACAGTGAGTTTGTCGGAGGCCTTCCATAATACTCCGAGATTTGCGCCGATGCCGATTCCGTTGCCTTCCATGCGGTAGTCGCCGTAGAAGTTATTAATCGGATAGTCGTCGAGTTGATCATCAAGATTGTTGTCGAATGACATCACCCGACGGTACACAACATCACCGCGTGCGATCGAGACACCGATCCCCAGAGAGAAATTATCACTCATACGACGCGCGATCGTCGGATGAACATCCAAGACATCCATGTCCGTATGAAAATTCTTCTTCGTATTAAACTCGTAGTCCGTGTTGTAGCCCAAGGGGGAGCGGAAAAGGTCCCACTGGTAGTTCACGTCATATGGCCAGAGCACGCCGACGCCCCAAGCCCAGCTGGACCCTTCCTTCGGTGCCATGGCTATCGCCATGGAGGGGACTGGCCAGATGTCGTCGGTGGAATGCAACTCGCCGGAGGTATCTGCCGCCAAGTATCCCAAGTCGATACCATTGGCGCTGACGTTCGGGTCATAACCTAGGCGCGGGCTGTAGGTGCCAAGAGTCGCGTTGAACTCGCTCTTTTCCAAAAATGCCAACCCGGCGGGATTGTAACTCAAAGCACTCCAGTCATTAGCGACACCGCGGAATGCGCCGCCCATGGAACGCGCCCTCAAGCCGACACCTGCAGTCGAAAAGCCAGCTGCGGATGCGTCAGATAGACTGAGGACACCGAGCCCTCCAGCCAGCATCAGAGCGATACCGCGAATTCGAAATCCTGCGAAACAGTGCAATTGCCTCTCCCCGTTCGAGGTTGTCCTTAGCCGTTGAGTGGCATTCGGAAAGCCACGCGAAGCCGCGAATTTACCGCCCAATTCTGGTGCCAGTCAAACGCTTTCTGGAAGGCGCCTTATGGGCCAAGCGTACCGAACGACAACCGTACTTAACTTACCCCGTTACCGGTTGCCAACCGGTCGTGACGTCATCATTACAACTGTCTGTATCACTTATTCCCGCATATGTGCAGGAAACTCTGGTAATCGTTTGCCTGTTATGGTGTAAACGGCTACCTTGGCGGCTTGGCGGAGTTTACCGCCTTGTCGACAGTCACTTAGACACATGTCTAAGTTTCATGTAGCCGCGAAAGGGTCCTGCCCCCAGATGCCCGGTTTCATTCAGATCCAAGGCGCTCGCGAACACAACCTCAGGAATCTGTCACTAAAGATTCCCAGGGACAAACTGGTAGTCATCACCGGACTCTCCGGTTCCGGAAAGTCGTCCTTGGCATTCGATACTATTTATGCGGAAGGCCAGCGTCGGTATGTCGAGTCGCTCTCAGCCTACGCGCGTCAGTTTCTCGGGCTGATGGAGAAGCCCGATGTCGACTTTATCGACGGGCTCTCTCCGGCCATCTCGATTGAACAGCGCACATCCGCCAAAAATCCGCGATCGACAGTTGGCACGGTCACCGAAATCTACGATTACCTGCGATTGCTCTTCGCCCGCATCGGAGTACCTCACTGCCCGCGTTGTGGTCGTCCGATAGCCCGACAGACGGTTTCTCAAATGGTCGACCATCTGATGGAGCTGCCGGCCAAGACGCGCATGGTCATTTTGGCGCCCCTCGTTGTCGGCCGCAAGGGTGAGCACAAAGACATCCTCGAGCAGATCAAGAAGAAGGGTCTCGTACGTGTCCGCATTGATGGGGAGATCTTCGAACTCGATGATGTCCCTTCGCTCAATAAGAAAACGAAGCATACGATTGAAGCGGTTGTCGATCGCTTGATCGCCGCACCGACAATCAAATCGCGTCTGGCCGATTCACTTGAGACTGCGCTACGACTGGCCAGCGGGACCGCGCGTGTCATTACGGGCTCGAAGGATGAGGCTGTCTTCTCGGAGCATGCCGCCTGCCCCAACTGCGGAATCTCCTTCGAAGAACCCTCTCCGCGCTTGTTCTCGTTCAACTCGCCATTCGGCGCGTGCACGACCTGCAGCGGGTTGGGACACAAGCTTGAGATTGACCCGGACATGGTGCTTCCTGACCCAACACGCTCAATCTTTGAGGGCGCGATAGTCCCCTGGGGCGAGGACCCCGCCAACTGGTATCGCTTCATGTTGCGCGGTGTCGCGACGCATTTCAATTTCAATTTCCGGACTCGTTTCTGTGATCTGCCGAAGGAGGCCCAAAAGGTCATCCTGTTCGGTTCCGGCTCCAAAGAATTCAAGTTTGCATACGAACATTCGAACGGGCGTGGCAAAGGCGAATTCACAGGAAAGTTTGAAGGCGTGATACCAAACCTCGAACGCCGCCACCGCCAGACCGAGTCTGCTTCGGTTCGCCAATGGATCGAGCAGTACATGCGCATGACCCCGTGCCCGGAGTGCAAGGGAGCCCGCCTCAAGCCCGAAGCGCTGTCGGTCCTGGTTGGCAAGCAATCGATCCACGATGTCGTCACCATGCCGATCAAGCAATCCTCGCCGTTCTTCGCCAAGTTGCAATTGAGCACCAGAGATCTCAAGATCGCGCGGCAGATTCTGAAGGAGATTAACGAGCGCCTCGGGTTCCTCGTTAACGTCGGGCTCGATTATCTGACTCTCGACCGCTCGGCTCAGACCCTCTCTGGCGGCGAGGCGCAACGCATCCGTCTAGCGACCCAAATCGGCTCGCGGTTGGTCGGCGTGCTATACATCCTTGATGAGCCGTCAATAGGGCTACATCAACGCGACAACAGACGATTGCTCGAAACACTCATCGAACTCCGCGATCTGGGGAATACCGTTATCGTAGTTGAACACGACCGCGAAACCATCGAGGAGGCCGATTTTGTTGTGGATCTTGGCCCTGGTGCCGGCAAAAACGGCGGAGAGATTGTCGCAATCGGACCCCCATCTAAGATTCGGGCGACCAAGGCCTCCCTTACCGGTCAATATCTATCGAACCGCCGCTCGATTCCGGTACCGAAGACACGTCGCAAAGGCAACGGGGAATCCTTGCGATTGGTCGGGGCGACGGGTAACAATCTCAAGGACGTTACGGCGGAGTTCCCGCTGGGTGTCTTAACATGCATTACCGGCGTATCGGGATCGGGAAAGTCGACACTGATCAACGAGACGCTTTATCGAATATGCGCCCAACACTTTTTTGACGCGAAGCATCCGCCGCTGGCATATCGCAAGATTGAAGGTCTGAAACAACTCGACAAAGTGATCGACATCGATCAATCACCGATCGGACGCACGCCGCGTTCGAATCCGGCCACGTACACCGGAGTTTTCACGTTCATTCGTGATCTGTTCGCCCAGCTCCCCGATGCCAAAATGCGCGGTTACGAACCCGGACGGTTCTCATTCAACGTCAAAGGGGGTCGCTGCGAGGCATGTGAAGGCGACGGCATCATCAAAATCGAGATGCATTTCCTCCCGGATGTCTATGTCCCCTGCGAGGTCTGCAAGGGCAAACGGTACAACCGGGAAACGCTTGAAGTGATGTACAAGGGCAAGAGTATCGCCGAAGTGCTTGATCTAACAGTCGATGAAGCCCTGGAATTCTTCACCAACATCCCGCGTATCAAGCAGAAGCTTCTGACATTGTCGCAAGTCGGCCTCGGGTATATCCATCTGGGTCAGCAGGCCACGACCCTTTCGGGTGGCGAGGCCCAACGTGTCAAACTTTCCACAGAATTGTCAAAGACTGCGACCGGACAGACGTTATACATCCTTGATGAGCCGACAACCGGGCTTCACTTCGAGGATATTCGTATGTTGCTCGGAGTCCTGAATGAGTTGGTCGAACGGGGCAACAGCGTGATAGTGATCGAGCAAAATCT
>JBKKDE010000021.1:0-4694 GCA_046708665.1 Candidatus Zixiibacteriota bacterium
CTATCACATCAAGGACCCGTTGTACTTTCGGTACCTATTGGGGGAAGCGGAGGAAAAGGAGTTCGAGGCGGGCAGAGAATGAGCGTGTCATTCTGAATCTTGGCTTCGTATTCGGTTCTCATCCTGATGGACGTGATTAGAGGGCAGCTCAGTAACGTGTGCGCGCCACCCGCCCTCGGGTGGCGCAATTCGCGGATGGGTCCGCATATCCTGTTCATACCTGAGAAGCGTCAGGCGAGGACGCCTGGCGCGCACAATTTCATAACCATTGCTATCCCTAACTTGTCATCCTGAGCCCTTCGGGCGTAGGATCTGCTTTTTCGTCGTTGCCAACATTCAAAAGCAGGTTCCTCGCCCGAAGGGCTCGGAATGACCTACGAATGTCAGACAACACTTGCTGGGCATGCGCGCGCCATCGAAGATCCTCGGGTGGCGCATTCCGTAGATGGTGCCGCATATCCCCTCGAGAGCTGGGATGCGCCAGGCGAGGGCGCCTGGCGCGCACAATTGGTACCCAAACACCCATAGCCCCAAGCCCCTCCACAACTTATCTTTGCGGACTGGCCCCTTGGCCGGCCAGCAGACAAAGGACCTCTGACCCATGCCCGCACTCGTTGAATGCGTTCCGAATTTTTCCGAAGGACGCCGAACCGAAATCGTTGATGCCATCATCGCCGCCGCTCTGACCGAGAACGGCGTCATCCTGCTTGATAAGGAAATGGACGCCGATCACAACCGTTGCGTGGTGACTCTGGTCGGCGCGCCCGAGCCGGTCTCACGTGCTGCGTTCAATGCCGTGCGAAAGGCCGCCGAACTGATCGACATGCGCACGCACAAAGGCGAACACCCGCGTATGGGCGCCACCGATGTCGTGCCGTTTGTGCCGATCTCGGGATTGTCGTTGACCGACTGCGCGACATTGGCACGTCAGCTCGGCCAACGTATAGGAGAGGAACTGGCGATCCCGGTCTATTTCTATGAGGCCGCTGCCACACGTCCCGATCGCGAGAATCTCGCCGATGTCCGTCGCGGCGAATACGAAGGCATTCGCGATGTGATGCAGAGTGACGCCAATCGTCGCCCCGATGCCGGTCCCGCGATCATGAATTTGAAATCGGGCGCGACCGCGGTCGGCGCGCGCATGCCGTTGGTGGCTTACAACTGCTATCTCGCAACAAACAAAGTCTCAGTCGCCAAAGAGATCGCCAAGTCGATCCGTTTCGGCGGCGGGGGACTGCGCTACTGCAAGGCGCTCGGATTCGAGATCAAAGACCGTGGCTGTGTGCAGGTCTCGATGAATCTCGTCAATTACGAGAAGACCCCGATCTTCCGCGCCTTCGAGATGATTCAGGCGGAAGCCAAGCGTTGGGGCACGTACATCACGTCATCCGAGATTGTCGGCCTCACTCCCGCGCAATCCCTTTACGATGTCGCCGCGCACTTCCTGCAACTCGAGCGATTCTCCTCCGATCAAGTTCTCGAGGAGAAACTGCGCAAGGCCATTGACGCGCAAAGTCAGTCCTCCGGCTGGACAAACTTCGCCGATAGTGTCGCATCATCATCGCCCGCTCCCGGCGGAGGAACAGTCTCGGCCGCTGCAGGCTCTCTGGCAGCCGCGCTTACGGCAATGGTCTGCCGTCTGACAATAGGGAAGAAGAAGTATGCGGGTGTCCAAGAAGAGATGGAGGCAGTACTAACTGAAGCCGAGACACTGCGTGCCAAGCTGACACGCTTGGCCGACGATGACTCCAAGGCCTTCGACAAAGTCATGGTCGCGCGCAAACTCCCGAAAGATTCCGAAGCAGAAATAGCCGCACGCGACAAGGCCATCGATGCCGCCACACGCGAAGCCGCGCAAGTGCCGCTCGAAGTCTGCCGTACTGCCTATCGCGTGATCGAGTTGGCCGATGTCTGCGCCTCCAAAGGCAATGCCAACGCCGCATCCGATTCAGGCGTCGCGGCTCAAATGGCCGCATCTGGGGTTGTCGGGGCCGGATTGAATGTGAAGATCAAAATGACCGGCTTTCCCGATGTGGCATTTCGCGACCAATTGATGTCAGAAGCAATGGAACTACAGGTTAAAGCCCAGGGTTTAACAGAACGAACCCTACGGACAGTGCACTCCCGTATCGACAATCCCGAAGCATAGAATGCCTACACCCAAACCGGAGAATCATTTGTTGTCCAGAATCATATTGGTCCAATCGGTCCTCTTGGTCCTATCCTGCTCTTCGGCCTTCGCCGCCGATGCCGCCTACGAGCGCAATCTGTTCGACCGCGTGCAGTCAGCGTTCGCTCCCGCCGGCCCGCGCATTGTCGATGGCATCGAAGTCCATCGCAGCTGCGTCTCGCCGCTGCTATTGGAGATTCGCCTCAACTGGCCCGAACTCTCCGAATCGTTGCGAGCGCAGATCGCCTCCGTCGTCGCCTTCGACCGCCCGGACCTGGCCGAATTCTACGACACCCCCGACGGCAAATTCCGACTCCATTATTCCCGCATCGGTACCGACTCGGTCAACATGTCGTTCGGGGTTGGCGCGGGCAATGTGCCCAACTACATCCTAAACTGCGCCGGAATTCTCGAATACGTCATTGCTATCGAAGTCGACACACTGGGATTCCGCTTTCCTGTCTCCGACGCTGTCCCGCGTCCGGCCGAAGACCCGCGTTTCGACATCTATTTTCAGAGTCTCTCTTCCGACTTCTACGGCCTCACTTATCCCGATACGACCATCAACAACGGCTCCGGCAACGCCTGGTGGGCGACCAGCTTCATGATCCTGCACAGCGACTACACCAAAGTGCGTGGTTATGAGAATTCACCGTTCGATGCGATGGCCGTAACTGCGGCACATGAACTGCATCATGCCACGCAGTGGACATACGATGCGTTTGAATCTGAGCAGCGAGTCGAGGTGGGTACCCTGCGCGCGTTTCCCTGGTGGCTGGAAGTCTCCGCCACAGCGATGGAAGAGATCGTCTACGATGACGTTAACGACTACTACGGCTACTTGCCGTTCTGGTTCGATAATCCCAATGTCTCGCTGCGTGCCTTTTCATCATCATCGTCGGTCGATGGACTCCATCCCTATGCGGCGTGCATTTGGGCCATCTATCTTGCCGAACGCTTCGGCCCCGAAATTCTCAGCGAGATTTGGGATGAATGCGCCGAGTTTGATGGCTTCAACACGTTTGCCGCATACGACACCGTTCTCACGCGTCGCTCGACCACATTCCGCGATGAGTGGAGCGAGTTTCTTGTCTGGAATTTCTTCACTGGCTCTCGCGCTGCATCATGGAATTATGACGAAGCCGCACAGTACCCTCGGCTGATCTTGCTCGACACATTGACGTACTCCGAGTATCCGGTGATCGACACTTCGGCCCAACTCGCATATCCCAAAGCACCGGATGAACTCGGCGCCGCATACATGCGCTTCGAGTCGTTGCCTTCGGACACGTCGACTACATTCAAGATTATCTTCAACGCCTATCAACCGAACACGTTCGATGAGTGGATGGTCGTCACCGCAGGGCTCTCCGGTTCGCTCAAGCCCGACATAAACTCACACAATATTTTTTCGACTATCGAAGTCGAGGACTGGGACACGTTCGACGAAATCCTCGTCATCGCCACTCCCTTCAAAGCCCATCCGACTCAGGACGATTTCGATCGACGTCTGGGATTCCGCTTTGATGTCGCCGACACCCTGACTCCCGGCGGCACGGAGAGCGCCATCCGTAAGGTGTCCTCGAACCCCTTGGTCCTCAATGGCAGCGGCGAGTCAGCATTCAAAGTCGAAGTATCGCGCGGATCCGTTGTCGCTGTAACAATGCGTATTTACACAATCGACGGTAAAGAAGTCCGTGGCGGTGAGAAGGACAACGACGCGACCAATCAGTTGTATGTCGGTCCGGGGCAGTCAAATCCCGAAATGGTCTGGGATGGTACGACGAGTTCCGGCAAGAGCGTGGCCACCGGCATATATTTAGCGTTGGTGCAGATCGGCGACGTGACTGAGATTGTCAAGGTCGCGGTCAAGAATCAAACCCAATGAATCCTGCCCTACGACGTTTGGCGCAGAGCGGCGGCCTTCTGGCAGCCGCTTTTGCGCTTAAGTATCCGCTCATAGGGCTCCCCAATGTCGAACCCTTGACACTCGCCTTTTTTGCCCTCGGCTACGCCCATGGCGCGCGTTGGGGCGCCTTTGTCGGCATAGCTGGGGAAGTCATTTTCGCGACGTTTAACCCCATGGGTATGTCAATTCCGCAGGTCTGGGGAGCACAAGTCATCGGCATGGGATTGGTCGGCATCGCGGGCGGCCTCTCACGCCCGTTCTATGATCCCATCTGGTCCCACAATATCAGGATCGGATTTTCGGCCGTGGCAGGATTCGGGGTGACTCTGGTCTACGACATCCTCACCAACCTCGCCTTCGCCGCAGCAATTGGCCCATTCTGGCCAGTCATGGTCGCAGCGATACCATTTGCGGCCATCCATGTTGTATCAAATGCATTGCTGTTCGCTTTACTCTTTCCGATCCTCTCACGGTGGCTGATACGTCCCATTCATCCGGTCGTCCCATCGTCCACGCCATAGCCGCGTGCGTCATACTGCTGGCGTTGGGTATGCCGGCGTACGGACAATCCGAACCCGTTCCGTCCGTCTTTCCGCCATCATATTTTTCCGACAC
>JBKKDE010000022.1:0-6939 GCA_046708665.1 Candidatus Zixiibacteriota bacterium
GATCCCGGTCAACCCCGACGGCGGCGCGGTTGTGTATTGGATGCAACGCTCCCAACGCGCGGTCGATAACCCGGCACTCGACTTTGCGATCAACGCTGCGAATGCGCTCGGCAAGCCGGCGGTCGTCTTCTTTGCCCCGGTACCGTTCTATCCCAACGCCAATCTGCGCCACTACGCGTTCCTATTCTCGGGCATCGCGGACATTGCAACCGGTGTTGCGAAACGCCGTTGCGTATTCGTGTGTCGCCCGTACCCCGATCACAGTCTCTTGAAGTTTTGCGAGGAGATTATCCCAGCGCTGGTAGTAGGCGACGAAAACCCCATGCGCGAGCCGGAACGCTGGCGTCAGGTAGCAGGGGAGAAGCTCAAGTGCGCGCTGGTGACAATCGACGCCGATGTTGTCGTGCCATCATCACTCTTCCCTAAAGAGGAGTTCGCGGCGCGCACGATTCGTCCCAAGATCCTGCGATTGCTCGACACGTACCTCGTGAAGGATCCGGAACCTAAGGCAAAGTTCGCGTGGAGTGACAGCATACCGCAGACTAAAGTCCGCGCTACCGATAGTCCTCTGTTGGGCTCCGGTAGCACGGGCTTTAGCCTGTGCATTCCCGAGAATTGGAAACTCGATCTATCCGCGTCAATCCTCCCCGACCAAGGCGGCACCGCCGCAGGCCTGAAGCAATTGCGCCGATTCATCGCCAAGGGACTCGCCAGCTATCCCGATTGCCGGAATCATCCGGAGTATGCCGATGGCACCAGTCGTCTCTCGGCATTTCTCCACTTCGGTCATCTCGGCCCGAGGCAGGTCGCGCTCGCAGTCTCTGAGTCGCATGCGGGGGAAGAGGCGAAAGAGGTGTTTCTCGAAGAGTTGATCGTGCGCCGCGAACTGGCCATCAACTTTGTGCGCACCACTCCGAATTACGACCGGTACGAAGGTCTGCACCAGTGGGCACGCAAGACTCTCGAAGATCATCTCGGCGACAAGCGTCCCATCCTCTACAGCGAAGCGCAACTCGAACACTCAGAGACCCACGATCCGCTCTGGAACGCCGCCCAAACCGAAATGGTGACGACAGGCCGCATGCACGGCTACATGCGCATGTATTGGGCCAAGAAGGTTCTCGAATGGACCGATCATCCCGCCAAGGCGATGGAGATCGCAATTCGCCTGAATGACCGCTACGAACTCGACGGACGCGACCCCAACGGCTACGCCGGCATCGCCTGGGCCATCGGCGGCAAACACGACCGTCCCTGGACGCCACGCTCCATCTTCGGCAACATCCGCTTCATGAGCTTCGCCTCAACCTCGAAGAAGTTCAACTGCCGGGCGTATATCGCGCGCGTGGAACAGTTGGCGTCATAGATCGAGGACAAACAACGCCCACAATCTATGACGCCAGGACAGACAAGATGGTTCGTCAAGCTCACCACAATGATGTCTATCCTCCTAAGAGCTTTTAGGAGGACAGGCATTCTTGCCTGTCATATCGCCTTGGGTGCGCCAATCGTTTTTTGATTGGCCGCCCGAGGCGATAACCACTGATGGCCACACGACAGACTCCCGCTTGGAGCCGCGGAAATGACGGATTGCGGATACTGAAATCGCTAATGCCCATGCCGGTGATGCAAGTCCGGCCAGTGCGGATGGCGGTGCGTTAGCGGTTCGTGTGTGTGACGGTGCGAATGGCGTGCCGATGCGGGAAGATCATCGTGGGTGTGCGTGTGATGTCCGTCATCGTGACGGTGCGCGTGCTCGTGCTCCATCGTCTCGTGTGTGTGTTCATGCTCGTGCACTTGACGATCCCTGAGCAAGAGGAAAACGGACACAATCAAGATGCCGACAGCCACCGCGTGTAACGGTCCGAACGGCTCTGACAGGAATAGTGCGGACAACGCCACTGCTAGAAACGGCGAACTTGCGAAGATGATCTGGGCCCGCGTCGCCCCCAATTGCTGGGCTGAGGCGATATACAGCGCGATGCTTGCGCCGTACGACAATGCCCCGACCAACAACGCGACACTCCAAGTTGATACCGTGGGCCATTCGGCGCCCATCGCCATGGCCAGGACGATATTGAAAGTCCCGGCGGCGAGACCTTTCCACAACGTGCTCTGCGCAGGCGTGATACCGTCGATCAGCGCTGTCAGATGGTTGTCGAGTCCCCAAAAAACGCACGCCGCTGCCACGAGCAACACGGCCACCATGTTTCCACTCCCACCTAACGAAAGCAGTGCGCCAGCCGTCACAACCCCGACAACGCCCGCCCAACCGTAACGTCCGAGGTGATCGCGGAAAATGAAGTGCCCGAGCACGGCAGTGGCGACCAACTCCAAATTCAACCACAACGACACCGATGATGCAGTCGCCAGTTTGAGCCCGAATAAATACGTGATCGGTCCCAGGACTCCACCACAGAGGATCGCTCCGAAGAGCCGCCACCTGTTCTTCGAATCGTAAGTTCTGCTGCTGCGTTCGTACAGGACCACCGGCAGAACGCCGATTGCGGCGCCAAGATACAGAAGCCCCGCCAGAAGTACCGGGGCGATTCCGTTCAACAGCACCTTGCTCACCGGCGTCGCCATTGCAAACAGCAACGCGGAAAGAAGTGCCGTAACGAGCGGAAACGCCCCTCTAAGCTTCATCTGCTCCTATTCGGTCGAGAATTCGGGCTCATGTCTGGACTTCTCTCCACCCCATTTCATGAACAGTATGGGAACAAGGATCATATTGAGGAATGTCGAGGTCAAGAGCCCCCCAAGAATGACCTGCCCCATCGGGCTTTGAATTTCATTTCCCGCCTCCTGTCCGGCGATTACGAGCGGGATCAACGCGAGCCCGGCGCACAGCGCTGTCATGAACACGGGGCCAAGCCGCTGCATGGAGCCGACCTGCACCGCCTCTGCCAACGGCATCTTCTCGTCGCGCATTAGGTGTTGATAGTGCGACACAAGGAGGACCCCGTTACGTGTGGCAATCCCGAAAAGCGTGATGAAGCCGACCAGAGTCGCAACACTCAGAGTTTGCGAGCCAATCGCCACCGCGACAATTCCCCCGATCAACGCCAAAGGCAGATTGACCAGCACGATCACGGTGTGCCGATGGCTCTTGAATGCCCGGAACAGAATACCGTAGATCGCGATGAGTATGAGCACCGAGAGCAGAATCAAATTGCGCACGCTCTTTGCGGCCTGCTCAAACTGTCCCCCAAAGGTGATACGGTAGCCGGCGGGCAGCTCGATCTCGTCAGCAACTTTCTGCCGCGCAGTTTCGACGGTCCCGGCCAGATCGGCGCCCTCGATATTTGCCGTCAGCATAGCCACGCGCTGCACGTTCTCGCGCCGCACCATGCTTGGCCCAAGATCGAAGCGAACGTCAGCCACATCGCGCAGGCGAATAACATGCCCAGTCGGCGTTGTCACGGGTAGATCTTTGAGCCGTTCGCGTTCATCACGCAATGACTCAGGATACCGGACCACGATTCGGGATGTCACGCCGTCCTCGACAATCTCCCCGACTTCGGTTCCCTGAAACAACCCCTCGACCGTCCGCGATAGCGATGCTGCGGATAGGCCAAAACGCGACATCGCCTGACGGTCGTAGTCGATCAGGAGTTGCGGGCTGCCGGCCTGCTCTGTGTTGCTCAAGTCGACAATTCCCGGCACAGTACCCAAAACTCCCTCGGCTTGAGTGGCCAACCCACGCAGAACCGATAGGTTCGGACCGAACACTTTTACCGCCAAGTTCGATTTGCTGCCTGAGATCATGTGATCGATACGATGGCTGATCGGTTGCCCGAAGCTGACATTGGCGCCGGGAATGGTCGCGACGGCCGTTCGCATCGCCGCCAACAGCTCCGCTTTAGGGCGTCCCGGTTGCAGGACAACTTCCATTTCAGAGGCGTTGACGCCTTGCACATGTTCGTCTTTCTCGGCGCGTCCGGTGCGACGGCTCGTCGACACGACTTCAGGAAACGTCAACAACGCATCCTCGATTTGTCGTCCGACCGCATCGCTTTCTTCGAGCGTAATACCGGGCACACTCACAACCGCGATGGTCAACGATCCCTCGTTAAACGGCGGGAGAAAGCTTCGCCCGAGAAAGGGGAGAAGCGCCAATGCCCCGACCAACATGGCCAACGTTACTCCGATGACGAATCCTCGACGTCGAAGCGCCAAATCAAGCGACCACTTGTACGCCCGCTTTAGCTGGCGCATCAGGTATGGCTCCTGATGATCCAGCGCTTTGGAATTGGGCAACAGGAAATAGCAAAGCACCGGAGTAACCGTAAGCGATACCACCAGTGATGCTCCAAGCGCGGTGATATAGGCCAGCCCCAGCGGTCGCAACAGACGTCCTTCCATCCCCGGCAGGAAGAACAAAGGAACAAAGACCAATCCGATGATGAGGGTCGCGAAGAAGATTGCCGCCCGTACCTCGGATGATGCCGCGTAGATAACATCCAATGCTGACCGTCGTTCTCCCGGCGGCCTCGATCGATTCTCGCGCAATCGCCTGAAGACATTCTCGACGTCGATAATTGCGTCGTCGACCAGCGCCCCGATGGCAATGGTAAGTCCGCCCAGCGTCATCGTGTTCAGCGACATGCCGAATAATGAGATCGCCACAATTCCCGCGACCAGCGACAACGGCAATGCCAGCGCCGAAATGAGCGTTGTCCGAATGTTGCCCAGAAAGAGCAACAGGATGACCACGACCAGAATCGCGCCATCGCGCATTGCGAGCGAGACATTGCGAATCGCAACCGAGATGAAGTTGGCCTGACGGAAATTCTCAGTCTCGATGCGAACTCCGGCCGGTAACGACTTGGACAACTCCTCAAGCACCGCGTCAATGTCTTCGGTCAATGCCATCGTGTTCGAGCCCGGCTGCTTCTGAACACTCAAAATCACAGCCGGTTTGGAGCGATACGAGGCGGTTCCGCGTTTCGGCTCAGCGCCTTCACGGACAGTAGCCAGATCGCCAACTCGAAGAGGTACTCCGTCGTTAACACGGACGGCCGTTGCCTTCAAATCGTCGATGTCGCTGGCGCGACCGAGTCCGCGCACCAGAAATTCTTCACCCCGGTCCACATGAAATCCAGCGGCTGGGCTGTGCGTCACGCCAGCAAGCGCCTCGGCTATCTCGTCGATACTGATCCGATGTTGGATCAATTTCGCCGGATCGACTTCGATCTGGAATTCTCGAACGTCGCCGCCAATGGGAGTTACCTGCGAGATTCCGGAGATGGCGAGGAGATTCCGGCGGACGATCGTCTCCGAGATGCGACGAAGTTCCATCGGTGTGATGGCGTCCGACTCCGAAGTCATGGCGATAAAGGTAATTTCGCCCATGATCGAGCTGATCGGCCCCAATGACGGGGGATCGATCTGGTCCGGAAGCTGTACACCCTGAACACGCTCGGAAACGACTTGGCGGGCAAGGTAAACATCCTCACCCCAATCAAACTCAACCCAGATGACGGAAATGCCATCTGCCGAGACCGAACGCACACGGCGCACACCCGAAGCGCCGTTGAGCGCAGACTCGAGTGGAAAGGTTACAAGCAATTCAACTTCCTCGGACCCCAGCCCCGCGGCCTCGGTGATCACTGTCACAGACGGTGCTGTGAGGTCGGGGAATACATCAATCGGCGCTTCCATTGTCCAGAGCGTGCCGGCCACGAGGAGAAGACCGGCGGCGATGAGGACCATGGATCGGTGCCGAAGCGAAAATGCGATCAGTGCATTCAACATGGTCGATTCCCCGAGTCTGGTCTGTTAGTGAACATGCCCCTCGATTCCGCCCGACGAGAGCATCGCGGCCCGTCGTATCATTGCGCCGCCGCGCGTGACCAGCCGTTCGCCCGGAGCCACTCCCTTGACAATGGCATGGCCACCGGCTGTCGTTACCACTTGGACTTCGTGCCGTTCGAATGACTCGCCCTCCGGTTGCAGATAGATGACAGTAGCGCCCCCATCTTCGACCAACGCCGACGTCGGCACGACCACTCCACTGTCCGCCATGCTCGTGGAAATTTCCGCGTCCGAAGTTGATCCGATCCGCAGACGTTCCAGCGAATCCGTGACTTCAAAAAGCGCCGTAATTGTGCCGGTGACCTGATGCAGCGCCGGTGAGAGAGCGATGAGCCGCGCTTGCGCTGATGTAAAGCTAATCGTCTCGCGCGATCCGGAAGTACGAATGTGCAGCCCCGAGGTCCCTGCCTTGAGCGCCTCGGCGTCGATGGGATCGAGCGAGATCTCCACCCACACCGGCGAGGTCTTGACAACGCGCAACAGTGAATCGCCGGCCGCGACCGCACGTCCCGGCAAGACCCAGACATCGGCGACGCGTCCGGTAAGCGGTGAAGTCACGGTCAAATCTTCCGTTCGATCCGGAGACTCTACGAGCGGGGAGAGTGATGCAACCCGTGCCCGCGCGGTCTCGACTTCCGCGGCGCTGACAGCACCGACCTCGAGCAGTTTCTCTAACCGTTCCAATCGCGAACGGGCCAAAGAGAGCTCGTTGCGCAATTCCGCGATTGACAAATCCGATCCAGCCCGCGATTGAAGACGCATAACCGTTTGCCCCATGCGAACAGGCAGTCCGACATGGACGACCGGATCCGGAGCAACAATGCCATTTGCCGGGGCCGACACCACGATGTCACCAGAACCCGCGCCACGAATTCTGGCCGGACCGCCGACTGACTTGTTCAGCACTGATGTGGACGTCCACTGAGTAGCGAACTCAGTCTTCCACTGTTGCTCTTTGAGGAACCCAACAGGCGCCGTGCTGCTCGGTGATCGGGCGTCGGCGTCAGGATGAGGAGGCGCGGCGATAATCGCCCCCGACCAGTCAGGGCCGCCTACGCGCACACGTCCCGATGGAATCTCTTCCACTTTGCCCGCGCCTTCGACACGAAAGAGCAGATCGAA
>JBKKDE010000023.1:0-11334 GCA_046708665.1 Candidatus Zixiibacteriota bacterium
CTTCAGTTTCGCGATATCTTCTCATGCGTCGCGGATGAGTTCGTCGAGGCGTTGGTCGTTCGATTCGAGGGAAGGACAAGCGCGCTTCTGTTCAGTCTCGGGGTGGAACCACGGGAATCCGAGGAGCACTTGAAACGATTCGATGCCACAGTGCGGGTGTCCGGCGAGGTCGCGGGTGGCGCACTCGGAGGCGACTTTGATTACGATCGTTGGCAGTTTAGTGTAAAGGGCGAGTGGAACAGCGACGATGTACACCGTCTCTCGGCGCGCCTGTGGTGTGGCAAGGGCCGTCGCGATCTCCCACCGAACAAGCTCTTCTATCTGGGTGGAATTGGTTCGCTTCCCGGTTATCCGCAAAAGTCGCTGGTTGGCAGCCAGGCAATGCTCGCTACATTCGAGTATCGTTTTGACTATTGGCCGAACCAAATGTTCGCTGGCGGGATCTTGTTGTTCGTGGGCGTTGGGCATGCCACCTTTGACGACGATTTCTTTGATCTCGGTGATTTCAAATCTGATATTGGTGTCGGATTCGTCGTCGGCGAGAGTGTCCGTCTCAATGTAGCGAAGGGGCTCGACACGACCGATCGCGACATTCGAATTAGTCTGGCGCTCTGGCAGAAGCTGTAGCCCGCCCCTGGTTGTAACTCAAATCATCCCAATGGCTTGTGTGGCAACGTGACGGTGTGTATCGATCGTTTGTCTTTACTGCCTGTTCATTTTCTGAACGGCTGATCAATCCCTGCACTCCCACCGCATACCTATTGGGCCAGCGATGGTTACATCGCTCAAGTTGCCGCCCCATGATGTCGATATGATCGGATAGGGTGACTTCACATTGGGGAGCTGTGGGTATGGGCGACATTAGAGAGAAGTCCGGCAAAATCAAAACGAAGAGCGTGATCAATTCAAAGCCGAATCTTGAGGCTACGGCTCCAGACATATTCAATGCAATGCCTCCGACCGAGCCTCCGAATTCGCCCATGAATGGGGTCCCAGACGGCAGCGCTGGCAGTGGAATGCGTTCGCGTAATTTGGAAGCCCTGCTCGATGTCTCCAAAGCGATCAATTCTACGCTGGATCTGGATGAGATCCTCAAGCGTGTAATGAAACACGCGATCGAATTACTCAATGCCGAGCGCGGCTTTCTCATGCTGCTTGACGATGAACAGCGGCTCAAGATTCGGATCGCGCACAACATCAACAAAGAGTCGATGGACAACGCCGATGATCTTGCCATTTCACGCTCAGTGGCAAACCGAGTCGCGACGAAGGGCCAGTCGGAGTATACTTCAAACGCTCAGGAAGACCCGCGATACTCTCATCAAAAGTCCGTAGTGGCGCTCAATCTGCGCTTCATCATTTGTGTCCCGCTCAAGATTAAGGAAAAGGTCATCGGGGTATGTTACCTCGACAACCAGACACGAGCCGGATTGTTCGGCAAGAGCGACTTGCACCTATTTGAACTGTTCGCTGAGCAGGCAGCCATTGCGATCGAAAACGCCAAGCTCTACGGCCGCCTCCTCTCGCTCACGCGGTACAACGAAAATGTAGTCAACAAGACTCCTGTGGGTATCTGCGTCGTCGATGAGCAATTCCGCGTAATCACTTTTAACATCGCGGCCGAGGCAATTTTTCACAACCCCGACTCCACGTGGACAGGCCCGGGGCTCGTTTCTACTAAAACGCGCTTCACCGACATCCTACCCGCTGAAGACTGCGGAGTCTGGCAAGGCATGCTGAACGAAGTCTTGGCCACGCACAAGCCACTATCCAAGGACAAGTATTTCCTCACCATCGGTGGCCGGAAGACTGTCCTATCAACCAAGATTTCGCCATTGAATGGAATCGCAGGGGAAAATCCGAAGATAATCATCGTTGTCGAAGACCGCACCGAACGCACCACCATCGAAGAATACTTAATCCGTTCGGAGCAGATGGTTGAGAAGGCGCAGGCCGTGCGTAACATCGCCCACGAGATGAACAATCACATGCAGACGATGTCAGTCTCGGCAGAACTCATGCCAATTCATTTGAAGAATGGTCGTGTGTCCGAGGTGGCGGAAGGTTGTGATCGGATCTTACGGGGAATTGACGATATGCGTCGATACACCGAGTCGCTTATGGAAGACGCGAAGTTTGAGACAAAGCTTGTAGAGTGTCACATAAAGGACGTCGTCGAAGAACATCTGTTCACGATTCGTCCAAACCGCCTATTCAAGTCGGTGCGATTCTCGTCGGACTTTGAATCTGGTCTGCCCATTGTTCGCCTTGATACCGGACATCTCAAGTCAGTCCTCTATAACTTGTACAAGAATTCCGTCGAAGCAGTCCCAGACGGCCACTGTGAGATTACAGTCCGGGCCAGCTACGTTGCTGACGAACGAATGATCTGCCTGACTGTTAGTGACAATGGCCCCGGGATGCCGGAGGAAATACTGGCCGGCGTCTTCGAAATCGCCAAGACAACCAAGCTCGATGGGCACGGTCTCGGATTGCTCAATTGCAGAACGATTATCGAGAATCACGGTGGCACTATACACGTTGAAAGCACAAGGTCCAAAGGCACAACGTTTACGATACACTTGCCTGTCCACTTGACGTTTGGATCGTTCGAGAGTTAGACGCCGACGGCGGGAGAGCTTAGGATCGCGGTCATGTTGGGCGACGAGATCAGTATTGGCTCATTCCGCGGTGTCCACGTGGGAAAAGGTGGATTCGCAGCCGTATACCGTGTCGTTGATGCCGACGGAAATATCTTCGCGCTGAAGCTTGTCGACGCAACGGCGGATGACGCGATCCGCGATTCGCTGTACCACGAATTCTCTGTACAATCCGAATTGATTCACCCACAAGTCGTTCATGCTCATGCGTACGGATTTCACGAGGGCCGACCGTATATCGTGCTGGATTGGATCGGTGGCGCCGAGCTGTTCGACCGATCCGATTCTCCACGTGCTGACGACTTTATCCTCATGCTGCGTCAGCTCGCAAGTGTGTTGCTCTTTGTCCATCACCGAGGTTGGGTTCATGGTGACCTGAAGCCAGAGAACTTCAGATGGCGCAATGAGTCCCCATCCGGGTCGCATGATCCGACGCCCCAACTGTGTCTACTTGACTTCGGTCTCGCACGCTCTGTTGGCGATGCGGATCGTCCGCGCGGTGCAGGTACCGTGGGCTACTGTGCGCCTGAGTTTCTGAACAATCTACCCGCCGATGGGCGTGCTGATTGGTACTCGATCGGTGTGATTCTATACGAGTGGATCTTCGGGGTGCGCCCATACGCTTCCGATGAGCCCGCCATCGAAATCGGTGGACACCTGGAGGGCAGTCCCGATTTTGGGCGTGCTCGCATTCGACCCGCACCAGATTGGGCAGACGAAGTCATCCTCCGATTGCTCTGTAAGAACGCTGAAGAGCGGGCTGACGACGAGTTCGCCCTGCTGACTTGGTTGTCACAGTTCGATAGCGACTTGGAGCCCACAGCGCTCCTCAATCAACAACTTAGCTACTGTGCTAAGAGCGAATCTGTCCGCCTACGCGGGCACGAACGCGATCTGCTCCAACTGTTGGACTCCGAAATGTCAGCAGGACAGGCAATCCACTGGTCGATCAAGTCGCATGGGATTGTGTCGTCGTCATGGATGGCGCATGCCGCGGCGTTGTCTTCGCGCGTCGGGTATGACGTCAGGCTTCAGCGTGACGAATTTGGAAACTGTGTTCTCAGCGAACGTCTGCAGTCTGATCGCCGCGATGCCCGAATCGACATCCACCTGTCACCAAACCTTACTCACAATGCCGACTTGCCGGCATCCAGTGCACAACGTTCGCTCGTGCTTCTGCCCTGGGATCGCGATGAGGTTAGGTCGTATGTGCGGGGAGTGGTCGGCGACGACGATGTAGCCGAGGCATGGACCGACACGATACTCGAATCGACTTGTGGGTTACCCGCCGTTATCAGTGAGCTGCTGCAAGTTCAGATCGACACGGGGAGATTTTCGGTCGATGCGGATGGCTGGGGATTGGATGAAGTCGCCGTGCGCGAGTGGCGCGATGCGCACATGCCAGAACGCATCGCGAATGTGTTGGGCCGATTATCCGCTGCAGAGACCAGCCTGTGCGAATGGCTCGCACTTGGCGAGGGAGTTGGCTCCATCGCAGTGCTCCGACAGTTACGGGGTGAATCCAGCGATGACTGCGATGCTGAAATCGCTCAGTTGGTAGCTCGCGGTTTCGTTGTGCGCGATTGTGAAGGTCGGTCGGGCCAATTTGAACTTCGGCTCCGATTGGCCGGGCACGCTGCCATTATTCGCTCACAGATGGCGGCAGCAGATGTCGTGAGCATGTCGCGTGAACTCGCGTCCACAATTGTGATCCACGCACCGCATCCCACAGACTTGCGATCACGAGTTCTGGGGCACACGTGGGCGCGGGCCGAGGACTGGGCTCGGTCAGCCGAAGAGTATCTGCGGGCGGCGTCACTTGATATCGCAGCTGACGAACGCGAGCGAGCTATGCAATACATTGTCCTGGCTCAAGACTCAGCACAGAAGATTGACGAAGCTGGCCCACGCCGGCATTGGGTCGGCCATGCACGTATGGTCGAAGCTGATCTGCAGAAGGCGGGCGGGCAGCTTGAGGTGGCGCGTCGGATCTATCGCGAACTGCTGGGACTGTGCCGGCAAACCGGCGACCAACGCCTCCTTGCTGAAACTTTGCACGACCTCGGCGATCTCTATCGCATCGTCCGCAGTCACGCCAAAGGGATCCGTGTTGAACGGCGCGCGCTTCGCATCTGGGAATCGCTCGGCAATCGCGCCCAGGCGTCGCGGTCGCTCAACAGTCTCGGAAACTTCCACAGATTATCGTCCGAGCTCCCACTGGCGAGGGACTTTTACCAGCAGGCACTGGCGATACAACGAGAGCTGGGTTTCGAGCAATTCGCAGCCGTTAATCTCAACAATATTGGATTGACTTGTTGGCAGGAGTACAACTTTGCAGATGCCGATCGTTACTTCCGGGAGGCGCTTGCGATTCACGAGCGACTGAATGTCCCAGTCGAAATCGCACGCGTCTTAAACAACCTCGGCGCCATCAGTTTCGTACAAGGGCATTTGGAGGAATCGGCCGATTCCTTCACCCGGGCGGCGTCCTTGAACGCGTCGGCCGGAGCGCAAAGCGAAGAGCTGTACAACCATCGCAATCTGGTCGAAGTTGCGGTTGAGCAGGGAGACCTGCGTACGGCGGTGTCCCTCGGGCAGCAGGTGTATCAAGCCAGTCTGCAATTGGGAGACGTCTCGACGCTCGTGGAAGTCGCCGCGGTCCTCGCGGATGCATACATGCGCGCTGGAGACTATCGCTCGGCGAGGCGTCTGCACAGCGAAACCGTGCAGCGGTCCGCCTCGGTCAAGAATGATGAATTGCGGGTCTATCTCGATTTGCAGCGAGTCGCGACTACACTTGCATTCAATCGCAATGTCGACGCGCTTTCGCTTCTCGATACGGTCGCTCCCGTCGGTTCGAAACTGCCAAGCCGCTATCTGAGTATCGAAGCGTCCGTGCTTCGCATGCAGATTCTCGCGTCTATGTCCCACGACGAAGCGTCGTTCACACAACTTCTAACCGATGCGATCGCAGAAGCAGAGGCTATCAGGGCGCCGCACAAGGCCGCCCAAATTGCGTTGGTGGCGTTGCCGGGAATTACCGATCTGGTCCAGCGTGATGCGCTCGTCGCGCGCATTACAGAAACGACGACGCGAAGACCGCGTTGGCATTGGGCTCCGACGTTTCACGATTGGAGAGCGCGCGAGCTTATGGCCGCCGGAGAACTCGATCAAGCCCTTGCAGTTGTGACTGGGTCGATCGATCAATTGCGACGCGATGGATGTTGGGAGAAACTGTGGCGCGCGTTGGTTCTTCAGGCGGAAATTTCCTACGCACAAGCAGACTACGAGCCAGCAATGGCTGCACTCGACGAATCGTCACGCACGCTAAAGATTGTGTCTTCAACTGTCGATGATGATAGAGAGCGATTCAACTATCTGGATTGTGCGCATGCGAGATCGCTCGAGCGAATTCGAGGTCGAATAACTGAGTTGGTTTCTTAGAGTATGAAGTAGGGGCGAAAACTACGGCCGCCCCGTTTGCGCGAGACGGCCGTTGGTGACGGACGGTTGAGCTTAGTTTCCACCGGCGCTTCCACCGATCGGGGCCAACTTGGCCTCCAGAACCTCAACCTCCAGGATATAATTCTCCATCAACTCACCTCCCTTCAGCGGGTAATAGGGTGTGTTGAAAGGGCTGGGCGTCTACCCGGCCCGGTTTCTGTCTATAGTGCTTCGTATACAGTACTCTCATCCAGCCTTCCGTGGCCGTCTGACGGCAACTGCCGTCATCAATTAGTGGTCGCACAACCCGATTCAGTTGGGTCAGCGCCAATTCCTATGATGTCCCGGCCTGGCGGCCGTTCAAAGTCGAGAGGGGGGTAAGAATCGAGGGCGCATACGATCGATGATGCCGCCGTCTGGATCACAGAGGTCGCCCAACCTCACATCCCGGCCTGTGGACAAATTAACTCCGTCAAGTGGATTCGTCAAGGTAAACCCACTGTCTGACAGTGAGATACGTTTCAACAGTTTGGTCGGCCCACACTATGTTGTTGCACGTGTGGCGGTTACTACCAATTATGGGACTTTCGAGGATTTGAAATTTAGACCGATTTCGGTAGAAATTCACACAATTCTGCTTGTGCTTACAACCAAGACCAGAACTCAATCCTGAAGAATTGGACGATTCGGCGAGAAAGCAGTGCCAGCAGCGTGCGCTTGCCGCAGTCAACCTTAGCAAAGCCACTCATTCCTGGCTTCAGAGCTCCATCCTGATTCGGCATTTCAGTAATGACGAGGAAACGACGCCCATCGCCGAGCGTATCCGCCAAATCGGAAATGCGAGCTACGTGTCCCCGGAATTCACGGAATGGCAGAGAGCGCACTTTCAAGGCGACGTCCGCACCGACCTTTACATCGGCAATGTCATTCTCGTGAACAAGGAGGTGTAAGCGCACCGGGTCGATATCCGCGATTTCAACAAGCACTCCACCACGTTCGATGCGTGCAGCTTCACCGCTGATGGGCGAAAGGACAGTCGACGCGGCAATCTGTGTCTTTAGGAAGGCAATTTCTGCTTCGAGTGACCCAAGTTCAGCTTCCTTGATCGCCAATTCTTCGGCTTTGGGATCTGAGATCAAAAGAGCAAGCTTGGAATTCTTCGCCTGGCGTTGTGCCTTGGCAACCTCGAGCTCCGTGCGCGCTGTTTCGTATTCATTCTCAGGGATGAGATTGCGCTCGTACATCATCTTTTTCCGTTGCAATTCCGATTCCCGATTCTGGACAGTTGCCGCCGCCTCTTGGATCTCGGCGTGCAACTCTTTAACTGCGTCTTGCTTGGGGCCGGAGAGCAGCAGATTGCGTTCGGCGGCAATCCGATCGCGTTTCGCCTCCGTGGCAGCCAGAGTGGCCAGGTACCGGTTCGATGACAGCACAACCAGAGTGTCGCCGATCGCGACACTGTCGCCCTCGTCGACTCGTAGCCCATAGGCAACGACGGAGAAATCGGACTGAGTCGCTTGCAATACCGATCGTTCACGCCGCTCCGGATTGTCGATGCCCGCGGCTCCGGGGCCCTCCATAAGCATAGTCTCGAGCGTTCCTCCCACTGACGAAGTCACGATGAAGCGCGACCCTGCCTCGACCTCACACGGCGAACCGACACGTCGCTCGGCCCGGATCACGGCCATGGCAACAATCACAATGGCGAGGCTTCCCCAGAATAGGATCGGTTTGAGCCAGCGGCGCTTCGGCGATGCAACAACGGCTGAAGTTTCTGCCGCGCCTGACGACGGCGTTGCAGCGTCAGATGACGAGCGCGTCGACAAGGCAAATCCAAGAATCAAACCCCAGCCGATGATTGCGCCAGCGACTCCCCACTCGTTCAGAAGCCAGCGCGTGATCCAATAGGAGATTAGACTCACGAAAGCGAACGTGTAGAGCGCAGCAAGGATTCCGTACCAACGGTAAACTCGACGTTCCCGCGCGCTCACTCCGTGCGCGGGAGCTGGTGTGCCGAATAGCCAATGGCGGACGAGGGTGCGCCAATACGCGAACGCCTTGGCCCGCAGATTGGGGATGCGCAACCAATCGACCAGTATGTAGTACCCGTCCAGCTTGATCAGTGGATTGAGATTGAAGAGGAAGATCGCCAATGAGACTGCTACGAAGACCCAAAAGAAATTGGAAATAATGGTGCCAGGTTCCAGTACCCGCCATGCAACAATGGCAAGTGCCGTCGCGATCCCCTGAAAAAACAGACCCGCCAATCCGACGTGAATCCGCGGCTTTCGGCCGGGTAGCAGGTAGGTATCCGAGATGTTGCAGTAGAATGCCGGCTGAAAGTACATCAACAAAAATCCCATCTCGTGGACCGTTCCGCCATAATATTTGAGAACAAACGCATGACCGAACTCATGCACCAATGCCAGCGTCATAATTGCCACGACCAGAAGCGGGATAGAGGTCAATCGGAAGATCTCAATCAATCCCGCGCCCCATATGCTTGATTGCGCCGCGGCGACTACCGCACCTCCGCTCATGAGTGCAAGTGCGGCGGTGACCGCATAAGGGTTGAACATGAATTTCAGTCGGCGTGACCATATCGTGACAAATGCATCGGGATCGAATGCCCTCAATGGAATCATCCAGATTGACTGCTTGCCGATAGACGACCTCGTTCCCAGACGACTCAAGACCTGCTCAGTGGCCGGACTCTCGAAGAAGAGCATGCGCTCCATCTTCTCAAAGAACGCGACTGCCATCGTCGGCGGAATGCTGATGCCAAACCGTTCGTTGGTCAGCCGTGCCGCCTCCGCCGCCGTGGTCGAACCGTTTGCACGCGACAGGAGATAGTACTCGGGCCCACGCAAACGGAAAAACCGTCCGGTCAACGGGTCCTTAACCACATAGAGCGTCTGTTCGCCGTCCGCTTCCGCGCGGATGACAAGGTCAGATCGTAATTTCGGCGTTACGGTTTCCAAAGCGACGCCCCCCGGCGTTCCCTATAAGGGTACACAAGGAAGATAATTCCAGCAAGCGGGATTGCGGGTGGGAACTTAGCGTACGAAGGGGATATACCAGACGCTATCTCCGGCCCGGGGCGACCCCTGAGTCGGCGGCAATGCGACATATCCGGTCGCGTCGGTCATGGACTTTAGATCCGACGACCTCTGCGATTTCACCGGCTTGACAATCCATTGGTAATTCTGACGTTCGGCGTGCACTCGGGGAAACTCCCACGAGCGCGATTTTCGCGGGAAATCGGATTCCGTCTGAGCACTCCAACCCGGCGGCTCAATCTCAACCCGCCCGGTCATTTTGAGCAGTGCGGGGCGAACTATGAAGTCGAAGACGACCATCGCCGAAACGGGGTTCCCCGGCAATCCAAAGTAGGGGACGCCTTGTACCCGTCCGAAGGCCTGTGGTTTTCCCGGTTTGATTGGCAAGCGGTAGAGATTTACTCCGCCGATTGCGCAGAATAGAATTTTCACCACATCAAAATCTCCTGCCGAGACACCGCCCGAGGAGATGACGAAATCGCATCGCTTCGCCAATGACGTGAGCGCTTTCTTGAGCAAACGCGTGTCGTCCCCGCATCGCCCGCCGTCTACAGGAATGCAGCCTGCGGACTCCACCAGACCAATCAAGCCATAGCGGTTCGAATCAGGGATATGCCCCGGCGCGCGCTTCTTACCGACTTCGCCTAGCTCATCGCCGGTGGTTAGAATGCCGACTTTGGGACGGCGGTATACTTTCACTTTCGGGTGGTCGAGCAGAGCCAGCATGGCCATCTGCGACGGGCCAATTAGTGTGCCCTTCTCCAGGATAGATTGGCCTTTGCGCATGTCGGTTCCTTTGCGCAAGACATGCTCGCCGCAGTGAAATCCTGTTCGCAATGTGACATATCCGTTATTCGTGCGCGTGTACTCGACGGGGACAACGCAATCCGCGCCGCTCGGCAGTGGGGCGCCGGTCATGATGCGCGCCGCCGATCCTGATGCAAGCGGCTTATGCGAATAGTATCCGGCCCCAATGGTCTGGGTCACCTTGAGACTGACAGGTGTTTCGCAGCATGCCGGGGCGATGTCGGAGACCCGCACCGCAAAACCGTCCATCGCCGATTTGTCAAACGATGGGACAGGATGCGAAGCCCGTATCCGTTCAGCAAGCACCCGTCCGCGCGCCTGCATTATCGCAACGATCTCGCCCGGTAGGGGATGGGCGGCGGCCATGACACGGCGACGCATCAGCTCAAATGAGATTTCCTGAATCTTGGTCATAATGGGTAACCCGACAAGAGCCGCGATTCTGCCTCACTCAGGTCTGCAGGCGTATTTACGTTGAAATGGAACCATTTCGCAGGATCAATTTTCGCCATTTCTGAAGCCGGGATGACACTCGATGGGACCCGATCAAAGAGGCGAAACGCGTGCGTCTCGCCTTCCGCAAGCATTGTACGGATGGCAGCCATACAATCGCGGTGATAATACGCTACCAGCGGTTCCAAGGCCTCTGAAGTCTTGCCGCAGACAGCCAGTGATGAGTCTGTGAAACCTAACAGGAGATCGATGAACTCCCCTCGAACCAGCGGGTAGTCAACCCCGAGCAGGAGATTGTGTTCCACCCCCGACTCCACCAGCCCCGCCAACAAACCGCCAAGCGGTCCCTGGCCACGGCGTGCGTCACTTACCTGTCGGCAGTCAGATGGAGGCGAAAATCCCGGCACATCACCGATCAGGAGGATGTAGCTGACACGAGGACGTAGTGTCTCGACTGCTCGTCGCCAGAGAGGAATTCCTCCCAATTCGACCAGGGCCTTGGGACGCCCCATCCTCGTGGACTCACCGCCAATCAGTATCAAACCGGCAATGTCAGTCTTCGGAATTGCCATGTGCGGAGAACAAGATAGTGCCCGGGTAAAGTCGGGCAAGGGGGGATTGGTCAGACCGAAGCCGTTGCCGACTTCTCGGATTGGGCGGCGATCATTTGCGACTTGAATTCTCGAATCTCGTCGATATCAAGGTACTCCGTCAGGATCATCTTCTGGTCCTCGGCATCAGGCGGCACGCGGGACAACACTCCCCAAGGCGCGAATACTCCCGAGCGCCCCTGCAAGGGGCTAGAGAAGATCGTGCCCACTCCGCACGTCTTGATCACATACGCGCGTGCAGTCTGAGCGCCAGCGACGAAGATGTCGGTGTCGCGACGCATTTTGTCGAAGACGGTATCA
>JBKKDE010000024.1:0-7730 GCA_046708665.1 Candidatus Zixiibacteriota bacterium
ATGTGCGGGTAGAGCGCGTAGGACTGAAACACCATTGCCACGCCGCGCTCTTTCGGCGGCTTTGCGGTGACGTCGATACCATCGAAGTGAATTGTCCCTTTGTCCGGTGCTTCCAATCCGGCTACGAGTCGCAGCAGTGTGGACTTACCGCAACCGGATGGCCCGACGATGACAAGAAATTCAGCGTCGCCGATGACGATATTGATGTCGGTCAACGCGGCAGTCGGGCCGAATGTCTTGCAGATGTTTTTGAGTTCGACTTTAGCCATAGTCCCCAAACGCGAAAGATTTCGATTCCGCAATTTCGTCGCATGCGCAATCAGGGTCAAGGATGACGACATATTTTCGTGACCAAGCGGTTGACTACGGTGTAGAAAGTGGCGTCCTTACAGATGTGGCAGAGTCTGCCCGAGGGGAGCAAACGCATGCGTGGAGTGACGAAGCGAATTCCGACCGGCCCAAAAATCGACCCTGATATATTCAAAAGCTACGACATTCGAGGAATTGTTCCCGCTCAGCTCAACACGGATGTGGCACGGCTGATTGGTCGCGCATTTCGTACCGAGATCACCGGGAACCGCGTGGCCGTGGGCCGCGACATGCGCACCCACTCCGACGAACTCGCCGCAGCGCTGTGCAAGGGGCTGATGGACAGCGGCTGTTCTGTGATCGACCTCGGACGGGTTTCCACCGACGCCCTCTACTTCGCTGTCGGGCACCTGGGACTGGACGGCGGAATTATGGTGACCGCATCCCACAACCCGCCCGAATACAACGGCTTCAAAATGTGCCGTAAGAATGCTGAGCCCCTCTCCGGCAGAGATGGAATTAACCGGATCCAAGAGATGATCTCGCTCGGAGACTTGGAAGAGCCGGTGGGCGGCGGAACACTTGAAAAGCAGGATATTCTCCCCGCTTTCACCGATCATGTCCTATCGTTTGTGGATATATCAAGCATTCGCGACTTCAAGGTCGTGGTCGACGCGGGTAATGGAATGGCCGGGGTTACGGTGCCTCCCGTGTTCAAGCGGCTCCCGTGCAAATTGATCCCTATGTACTTTGAGTTGGACGGGACCTTTCCGAATCATCCAGCCAATCCAATCGAACCCGACAATATCAAGGACCTGCAAGATCGCGTCGTGAAGGAAAAGGCCGATTTCGGAGTGGCCTTCGACGGCGATGCGGATCGGATGTTCCTGATCGACGAGGAGGGTACACCGATTGGCGGCGATATCGTTACGCTCCTTGTCGCCAAGAGTCTGTTGAAGAAGTTTCCGGGATCGACGGTGCTTTACAATATCATTTGCTCACGCGCGGTCTCGGAAGGCATTGTGACTGCCGGCGGACGCGCTGTCCGGACACCGGTCGGGCACGCGCTCATCAAGCCGCTGATGAAAAAAGAGAATGCGATCTTTGGCGGTGAGCATTCGGGGCACTTCTACTTCCAGAAAAACTGGTATGCCGATTCGGGACTCATCGCCATGTTGGTGGCGATGGAGGTCATGTCAGAATCGGTTAAGCCCTTGTCGGAGCTTGTCAAGTCGCTCGACCCGTACGTCCGCTCCGGGGAGCTTAATAGCAAAGTGACAAGCATTCCCAAGACCCTAGAGCGCATCGTCGCCGCTTTCCCCGAGCGCATGGTCGACAGGATGGACGGAATCGCAATTCAGGCGGAGGATTGGTGGTTCAATGTGAGGCCCTCGAACACCGAGCCGCTACTTCGACTCAACGTGGAAGCCAAATCGGCTCAACTACTTGAGGAAAAAACTGCCGAATTGCTCCTTATTATTCGTGGCCGCAAACGTGTCGCCGAACCGAAGCCAAAGGCAAAGCCCAAAGCGGCGCCAAAGGCAAAGATGAAGAAGACCGTCGAAGTCGAAGCCTAAGCGATTTCAGTACCCTGTATCCCCCCAGCGGAACGGCTTGGGGGAGTATTTGCCTCCTCCAGCCAGTTGGGCCCCCTAAGGTTATCACCCCAAATACCGATCTCTTGGACTGAGGGCGAGATGTGGCTCGGAGTAGCCAAGGATGGAATCGCGTGATGGACTCGGACCGGTCTATGACCGCCGACTCTGTAGAGCACGCGATATCGGGGGGAGTTGTTCGTGGACACAAATACTGCAAAGCACCTTTTGATCGTCGATGACGATCCGCGAATCCGTGGTCTTCTGACTGAATCGCTATCGGCATTGGGTTACACGACGTCGCAGGCAAGCAACGGCCGCGAAGCGCTTGAGCTTGTCTTCAATCACGAATACGATTGTGTGATCACGGACATCAGGATGCCCGAAGTCGACGGTCTCACTCTGCTGCAATCCTTGAAGTCACAAAAGCCTGAGCTGCCAGTGATCATGATCACGGCATTTGCCATACCTCAACACAAGGCCGAAGCTGTTGACGCAGGAGCTGACGGATTCATCATGAAGCCATTTCGGCTTTCGAAGATCGAGGATGCTCTGACACGTGTACTGTCGGAAGGTTTACACAATGAAAAGAGCCATCGTCCGATTCGCCGTGTCCTTGTGGTCGATGACGATCCGCACTTCCGCATCCTGTTACTTGAGGTATTGGAAGCGATGCGGTACAGCGCTGACAGTGTCAGCACGGCGGAAGAGGCCCTCAATCGCATCGAGCATCATTGTCCGGATGCAATCATTTCAGATTTCAAACTGCCGGGGATGAGCGGTGAAACTCTTGTCAAAACGGTCAAGGCGATGCATCCCGAACTTCCAATCATTCTGATTTCGGGATACGCCCCGTCGATTTCAGGGCGCGAGTTTGCCGACGGTGCGGCGGATGCGTTCCTGATGAAGCCATTTCGAATTGACCGGATCGGCGAAATTCTGAAATCTCTCGAAGACGCTCCGCATTAGATCGGCGTACTGCTCTTGTGCGGATCGGCCGGAAGTTCCTCTTCGACTCTCAGCGTGCGTATCCGTGCGCGTTCATCGGTTACAATCTCGACCCCTGCCCCACAGGCCAGCAAAACGCGCGACGTAATCTCGACTGCGGCCTCGAGTTCCGCTGGAACGACGTCAGTTGCCCCGGCCGCGAACATCGCGTCGACTGCCGACACATACCGAGCGCGAACCAGAATCGGCAACGTTGGCGCGAGACGACGCGCTGTACGCACGCTCCGTTCTGCGGCATCGGCGTCACTAACCACCATGACCAGCATCCGGGCACGATGTATGCCGAGATGCTCCAACACCTCTTCCGCGGTTACATCGCCGTAGACCATCGGTTCGTGCTCTGCCCTGGCACGCTTGACAGTCTCCGGATTGAGTTCGACGACCAAGTACGGCACACCGGCCGCTCGCAATGCATGTCCGAGCGACTCGCCGGTTACTCCCCACCCGGCGATGATTACATGGTCGTGCATCTTCTTGACCGGATCATCCTCGGTCGGCGACGGAATCGCGGAGAAGAGCTTGGTTAGCCAGCGCGAGCGGGTTGCCGCCTCGGCCAGCTTCGGCCCCTGTGAGATGATGAGTGGTGTAACGACCATGCTGATGATGATCGAGGCCAAGAGTGTATCGCGGAATGGAATCTCGAGCAGACTTGTTCCTTCAGCGGCGCTAAAGAGGACGAATGAGAATTCTCCCACCTGCGCCAACGAGACTCCGGCGAGAATGGATACGCGAAGCGGCATTTTCATCATCCAGACGACAGCCATGACAATCAGACACTTCCCTACGATCAAGGCGGCAACAACGACAGCGATGGGTACGATGTCCTTGACGATCGCGAGCGGGTCGAGCAGCATTCCGACAGAAACAAAGAACAGGCTCGTCAACACTTCCCGAAACGGGATCAGGTCAGACATCGCTTGATGCCGATACTCGCTGCTGGAAATGACCAGCCCGGCGAGAAAAGCACCAAGGGCGAGTGACACGCCGGCGCGTGTCGCGAGCCATGCTGTTCCAATACACACCACGAGCGCGGTCATGATGAACAGGTCACGCTGACGGGTTCCCGCCACAAGACTGAGCAGGCGCGGAACTACAAAACTCGCTGCAAGTACGACGAGTGCCAAAGCAGCAATTGTCGCGAGAATCGCCACCCAAATCCATCCGCCCATTGTTGAGCCGCCCGCAAGCAGCGGAATGGCCAGCATCATCGGTACCACGCACAAGTCCTGGAATACCAGAACTCCGAGCGTGAATCGTCCATGCGGTGCATTCATATCACCGCGGCTTTCAAGCGCACGCAGAACGATCGCCGTGCTGGACGCGGCGATGATAAATCCGAGCAGTGTCGCTTGCGAGAGAGTTACTCCGAAGAGTGGCGACAAGAGTAACACGGCACCGAGAGTGATTCCCACCTGAAGCGATCCGCCAATGAGCACCGGGCGCCAGAGTTGGCGTAAACGATCAAGAGACAATTCGAGCCCGATTCCAAAGAGCAGGAGCGCTATTCCGACTTCGGCCAAGAGCGAAACCTGATCAACATCGCCGATCAGCCCCAAGGCTTTCGGTCCGACGATCATGCCCGCCGCTATGAATCCCGCAATGGTCGGAATCCCAACTCGACGGAGCAGTGCGACCACAAAGACCGCGGTAGCCAATAGCAACGTAAGATCGCGCAGGATTGTCAGATCATGCATGGGAAACGATCACTTTGGGAATCGTCCATGTCGGATCGTATCTAGGATTTGCGGATGAAGGACGGGGTTTGCCACAACCGCCTGGCCTTGCTCCAAGGTGAAAGGTCTGCCCACAAAGTCGGTCACGAGCGCCCCCGCCTCCTGACATATGATGGTCGCGGCGGCAAAGTCCCACGGGGACAGTTTCATCTCCCAGAACCCGTCAAATCGACCGGCCGCCGTCCACGCCAAGTCGAGGGCTGCGGCTCCCATACGACGAATTGCACGTGCGGATTTTGCGAAGCGGGCAAAGTGGTCGAGATTGTCATAGTCACTGTCGCGGATGTCGTAGGGGAAGCCCGTCGCCAGCAATGCCTGACCCAGGTCGGTTGTCTGCGATACGCGAATTGTCTGATCGTTGAGCCGAGCCCCTGAACCACTCACGGCGGTGAACATTTCGCGCCCCATCGGGTGATAGACGATCCCGCAGATCGGCTGGTTGTCTTTCCACAACCCCATGGAGACGCAAAAGACGGGAAGCCCATGCGCGTAGTTTGTAGTGCCATCGAGGGGATCGATGTACCAGGCGAATCCACTGGCCGTCGCGCGGGCTGAGCCCTCTTCGGCCACGATGGCGCATTCGGGGAACTGCTTTATTAGCGCGGAGACAATTATGTCTTCGGCGCGGCGGTCCATCTCGGTGACCAGATTGATCGCGCCTTTCATTTCGACTGTACGCACTCCGCCGAGATTCTCTGCGAGCATATCGCCCGCGGTACGGGCGATCGGAACCGCCGTGTTGAGGTACTCCGTCCACATGGCCTCGCTCACGACATTCAAAGTCATACGCCCGCGCTCACTTGTTCGGTAGTGGATATCACGGCGTTGGCCTCCTCCTGCAAGTGATACAGTCGTGCATAGATGCCGTTCTCGGCGATCAACTCATCGTGATTGCCCGTTTCGCGGATGCGCCCCTTGTGCAGGACGACAATACGGGAGGCGGAGCGAATGGTCGAGAGTCGGTGGGCAATGACGATGTTTGTCCGTCCGGCGAACACCTCGCCGATGGCGGTCTGGATTTGTTCTTCGGTACGGTGATCGACTGACGACGTAGCTTCGTCGAGAATCAGTATCCCTGGATCAAATGCGACCGCACGAGCAAATGCCACAAGCTGCTTCTCCCCTACCGATAGCCCGGAACCCCGCTCTCCTACACGACGTGTCAACGAATCGCCATCGCCTTCCACGAGCCGCGACAGACCCACTCGCGCCGCCGCCCTGGCAAGAACGTCATTGGACATACTCTCATCGTCGAGGCGAAGATTGTCGGAAATCTGACCCGAGAAGAGGAACACGTCCTGAGATATCATTCCGATGCGTCGTCGTAGCGCTTGCGGGTCCCAGGATCGGACATCGAGGCCGTCGACTGTCACCCGTCCCTTCTGGAACTCATAAAGTCGTGTTACCAAGTTGGCGATCGACGTCTTGCCGGAGCCAGTCGCGCCAACGATGGCAACCGTCTCGCCGGGATTAACGCGAAAGCTCACATCCTGCAAGACCCAATCCTCGCCGACATACGCGAACCAAACATTCTCGAAGACAACTGCGCCGACGTCATCTGTTTTCTCAGGCGTACCATCGGCTGAGGATGACATCACGAGAGTCGGTTCTGTATCGAGGAGCTTGAAGATCCGCTCGGATGATGCCATCGCCCCTTGAAGGACGTTGTACTTTTCCGCCAAATCGCGGATGGGGGCGTAGAAACGCTCTGCATACTGGATGAATGCCGCGAGGGCTCCGAAGGTCATCGCGCCTTGCACGACTTGACCGCCGCCGTACCAGACGATCAGAGCCAAGGATATCGCACCGATCAACTCGACGACGGGATAGAATATTGCATAATGCAGAACAGAGCGGAAGTGCGCTCCGCGTACGTCGGCATTACGTTCCTGGTGCTGCCGGTTGGTATCGTCCTCGCGATTGAATCCCTGAACCACTGCAATACCGGTCACGTGCTCCTGCCAGAATGAGTTGATCCGGGCGACGAGCCGACGCACATCTCGGTATGCCTCTCTCACACGTCGCTTGAACAGCCAAGTCGCGAAGCCGAGGATCGGCAGGACAGCAAACGTAATGAGTGCCATTTTCGGATTCAGGTAGACCATGGCGATTACGATAGCAGTCAGGGTCAAGAAATCACCGAAAATCGTCACGACCCCCGACGCGAAAAGCTCATTCAATTGGTTTACGTCACCCGTGACTCGTGTGAGCAAACGTCCCACCGGATTGCGGTCGAAGAACTTCATGTCGAGCTTCAGCAAGTGATCGAAAAGTTGCGTGCGCATGTCCAGCATCGCCTTCTGCCCGATCCACTGCGTAATCAGCATGTGAAAGAATTGGATTATAAACTGGATGGCCAAAATGCCCAGATACACCATCGACCAGTATGCGAGTCCGGACACGTCCTTTTGCGCCACGGGCCCGTCGATGATGCGGGCAATAACCCACGGCCCCGCGACAGTCATTGCCGATGTGACGAACAACAGAATGAGGGAACCGATGACGGCTACACGGTACGGGCGCAGGTATCCGACCAACCGCCGCATGAGCCGGTGATCGTAGGCTTTTCCAAGTGCTTCATCCTCAAAGAATTGTTCGGACATTTGACTACATCTCCTCGAGTTCTTCTTTGATCGCTTCGCGTTCGACCCACCGAGCATACGCGCCATTGGCGGAGACCAGCTGGTCATGGGAGCCGGAGCCGACCAGACGCCCCTCTTCGAAGAAAAGGATGCAATCGACGCGCCGGAGGGTTGCGATGCGGTGCGTGATTAGGATTATGATTCGCGAGCCAAAGTGTTCAACCAGCCGGTCAGAGATTTCGCGCTCCGTTTGGGCATCGACGGCGCTGAAGGCGTCATCCAGAACCAGTACATCGGCGTCGGCAGCGCGCGCGCGCGCCAGCGTGACGCGCTGCTTTTGTCCGCCGGACAGTGTGATGCCGCGTTCTCCTACGATCGTGTCGAATCCTTTCGGTAATTCCTCGACGTCTTTGGGGAGAGGGGAATCTTGTGCCTGACGTTCGATGTCTGACTCTGACCCGGCACGTCGCGTCATATTGATGTTCGCGCGCAATGTGTCTGAG